>VBDE01000232.1 GCA_005883665.1 Betaproteobacteria bacterium | reverse complement strand
CGGGCTCGGCGATGTGGGCGCTCAGCTGACGCAGACCGTGCTCGACGTGACGCTCTCGCTGCCGCATTCGCGCACCCATGAAACCGAGGCGGATCGCATCGGCGTGGAGCTCGCCGCGCGCTCGGGCTACAACCCGCGCGCCGCCGTTTCGCTCTGGGAGAAGATGGGGAAGCTCGGGGGCGGCAAGCCGCCGGAGTGGATGTCGACACACCCATCGGACCAAACCAGAATCAGTGACCTCCAAAACTACTCGGAGCGGGTCGCTCCCCTCTATGAGGCCGCGCGCAGGCGCTGAAGGGACGAAGGGGCGATCCGGTATAATTTTGCCTTTGGGCAGCGAGCCGAATGATCGCGCGCACGCTTTACGACAAGCTCTGGGAGTCGCACACGGTGCACGTCGAGGAAGACGGCACGACGCTCCTCTATATCGATCGCCACCTGGTGCATGAAGTGACCAGCCCCCAGGCGTTCGAGGGCATGAAGCTCGCGCGGCGCAAGCCCTGGCGCGTTTCTGCCAATCTCGCCGTCGCCGATCACAACGTCCCGACCACGAATCGCTCTGGCGGGATCGCCGACCCCGTGTCGCGCCTCCAGGTCGACACGCTCGACAGGAATTGCGAGGAGCACGGCATCGTCGAGTTCAGGATGAACGATGCCCGTCAGGGCATCGTTCACGTCATTGGGCCGGAGCAGGGCGCGACTTTGCCCGGCATGACCGTGGTGTGCGGTGATTCGCACACGAGCACCCACGGAGCGTTCGCTTGCCTCGCGTTCGGCATCGGCACTTCGGAAGTCGAACACGTGCTTTCAACGCAATGCCTGCTCGCGAAAAAAATGAAAAACATGCTCGTGCGCATCGAGGGGCCGCTTGCGCGAGGGGTCACCGCGAAGGATATAGCGCTCGCCGTGATCGGCAGAATCGGCGTTGCAGGGGGAACGGGCTGCACGATCGAATACGCCGGCGGCACGGTTCGCTCGCTTACGTTGGAAGGCCGCATGACCCTGTGCAACATGTCGATCGAGGCGGGAGCGCGGGCCGGACTGGTGGCGGTCGACGAGGCGACCCTCGCTTATCTGAAGGGCAGGCCCTTCGCGCCGCGCGGCGAGTTGTGGGACCGGGCGGTCGCGCATTGGCGCACGCTGAAGAGCGATCCGGAGGCGAAATTCGACCGCGAGGTGGCGATCGACGCGCGCTCGATCAAGCCGCAGGTGACTTGGGGCACCTCGCCCGAGATGGTCGTGACCGTGGATGAGCGCGTTCCCGACCCCGATAGGGAGAAGGACGCGATTCGCCGGGAAGGCATGGAGAGAGCGCTCACCTACATGGGCCTCAGGCCCAATACGCCCATGACCGACATCCGCATCGACAAGGTATTCATCGGCTCGTGCACGAATTCGCGCATCGAAGACCTGCGGGCGGCCGCGGCGATCGTCCGCGGGCGCCGCCTCGCCTCGAACGTCAGGCTCGCCATGGTCGTGCCGGGCTCGGGGCTCGTCAAGGCGCAGGCGGAGCACGAAGGCCTTGACCGGGTCTTCAAGGACGCCGGATTCGAGTGGAGGGAACCCGGCTGCTCGATGTGCCTGGGCATGAACGCGGACCGGCTCGAGCCGGGTGAGCGGTGCGCTTCGACTTCGAACCGCAATTTCGAGGGCCGCCAGGGCACGGGCGGCAGGACTCACCTCGTGAGCCCGGAGATGGCGGCGGCGGCGGCGATCGCCGGGCACTTCGTCGATGTTCGCCGGTGGAGATGATCGGAGGCTATGCAATGAAAGACCTCATTCAACGGTTCGCAGCCCTGGCCACAATCGCGGGATTGCTCGCCGGATGCAACACGATGGCAGGAGTGGGCAAAGACGTCGAGAAGCTCGGTGCCAAGATCGAACAAAAAGCGAAAAAATGATGGAAAGCTTTACGGTTCTTCACGCCCTTGTGGCCCCGCTTGACCGGGCCAACGTCGACACCGACCAGATCATCCCGAAACAATTCCTGAAGTCGATCAAGCGCACCGGGTTCGGGGTAAATCTCTTCGACGCCTGGCGCTACCTCGACGCAGGCCAGCCGGCCAAGTCCGATGCAGGCCGCCCGCTCAACCCCGATTTCGTCCTCAACCAGCCGCGCTACCAGGGCGCCAGCATCCTGCTTGCGCGCAAGAACTTCGGCTGCGGAAGCTCGCGGGAGCACGCACCCTGGGCGCTTGCCGAGTATGGTTTTCGCGCGCTCATCGCACCGTCCTACGCCGACATATTTTTCAACAACTGCTGCAAGAACGGCTTGCTGCCGGTCACGCTCACCGAAGCGGAAGTGGACCGGCTGTTCCATGAGGTCGCCGCTTTTCCGGGTTTCCGGCTGATTGTCGACCTCGAGAAACAAACGGTCGCGACCCCGGACGGTAGCAAGGTAATGCGCTTCGACATCGACCCTTTCCGCAAATACTGCCTGGTCAACGGTCTTGACGACATAGGACTCACCCTGCGCCACGCGGACAAGATCCGCGCCTTCGAAGAGCGGCGCCGCTTCGAGCAGCCCTGGTTGTTCGGCTAGTCACCTCCTCTTCATGAAAGTTGCAGTCCTACCCGGCGACGGCGTCGGCCCGGAAGTTATTGCCGAGGCGGTCAAGGTACTCGCCGCGCTGAGGAGAGAAGGCTCCGCGTTGGAGATGGAGCAAGCCTCCGTTGGTGGCGTGGCGTACGACGCCGCGGGTGATCCTCTGCCCGGGCCGACGCTGGAGCTGGCGAGAAAGGCCGATGCCATCCTGTTCGGGGCGGTCGGCGGTCCTCGTTACGACGCGTTGCCGCGCGAAAAGCGCCCCGAGCAGGCGATACTCAGGCTCCGCAAGGAGCTCAATCTGTTCGCCAATTTGCGGCCCGCGTCCGTTTTCCCCGAGCTCGCCGGTGCCTCGACGCTGAAGGCCGAGGTGGTGGCAGGGCTCGATATCCTGATCGTGCGCGAGCTGACCGGCGACATCTATTTCGGTCAGCCGCGCGGCATTCGGGAGCTCAACGGCGGGGTGCGCGAAGGCTTCGATACGATGCGCTACACCGATGAGGAGATCCGCCGCATCGCCCACGCGGGTTTTCGCGCCGCGATGAAGCGCAACAGAAAACTGTGCTCAGTCGACAAGGCGAACGTGCTCGAGACCTCGCAGCTGTGGCGGGAAGTGGTGAGCGCAGTCGGCAAGGAATACGCCGCGGTGGAACTGACGCACATGTACGTGGACAGCGCCGCGATGCAGCTCCTCAAGAATCCCAGGCAATTCGACGTGATCGTCACGGGCAACATGTTCGGCGACATCCTCTCGGACGAGGCCTCCATGTTGACCGGCTCGATCGGCATGTTGCCTTCGGCTTCGCTCGATGAAACGGGCAAGGGACTGTACGAGCCGATTCATGGATCGGCCCCGGATATCGCAGGAAAGAACCTCGCCAATCCGCTGGCGGCCATCCTGTCTGCGGCGATGATGCTTCGCTACGGCTTCGATCAAGACCGAGTCGCTGCCCGCGTCGAAGTCGCGGTGAAGAAAGTACTCGCCCAGGGGTATCGCACCGCGGACATTTTTCAGCAGGGAACCCGCAAAGTTGGCACCCGCGAGATGGGAGATGCCGTGGTCGCAGCGCTCTCTTGATGGATGCGGAGCAACCTTTTTGGGGCTCAGTGCGTTAGCATACGCAGATCGGGCATTCGGGAAATGCGATGAAGAGAGTCGGACTCGTCGGTTGGCGCGGAATGGTTGGATCGGTGCTGATGCAGCGCATGCACGCCGAGCGCGATTTCGCATTGATTGAGCCGGTGTTTTTCTCGACTTCCCGAGTGGGCGAGCTCGGACCATTCATCGGAAAGGAAACGGCACCCCTCAAGGACGCGAAGAGCGTAAGAGAGCTTGCGTTGATGGACATCGTTATCTCGTGTCAAGGCGGCGACTTCACCAACGAGGTGTTTCCCAAGCTGCGTGCCTCGGGGTGGAAGGGCTACTGGATAGACGCCGCATCGGCTCTCCGCATGCGGGACGACGCAGTCATCGTCCTGGATCCGGTCAACATGAACGTGATCAGGGATGCGCTTTCCAGAGGCGTACGCAATTACATCGGGGGAAACTGCACGGTAAGCTTGATGCTCATGGGCATGCACGGCCTGCTGAAAGCGGACCTCGTCGAATGGGTGACCTCGATGACTTATCAGGCTGCCTCCGGCGCGGGCGCCGAGCACGTGCGTGAGCTGGTCGAGCAGATCGGATTCGTGCACAAAGCCGCGAGATCGCTGCTGGAGGATCCTGCCTCCGCGATCCTTGAGTTGGACAGGGCGGTGACCTCGGCGCTGCGGGACGGATCTTTGCCAAGCCGGCAGTTCGGGTTTCCGCTCGCGGGCAGCTTGCTGCCGTGGATCGACAAGGATCTAGGCAACGGCCAAAGCCGCGAAGAGTGGAAAGGTCAGGCGGAGTGCAACAAGATTCTTGGCCGCGCAGGAAACCCGATCCCGATCGACGGCATTTGCGTGCGCATCGGCGCAATGCGTTGCCACAGCCAGGCGCTCACCGTAAAACTCCGGCGAGATCTGCCTGTGGACGAAATCGAGCAGATACTCGCCGAGGCGAACCCTTGGGTGAGAGTTGTTCCGAACGAGCGCGAGGCAAGCCTGCGCGAGCTGACTCCGGCAGCGGTGAGCGGCACGCTGCAGGTGCCGATCGGACGTGTGCGCAAGCTTGCCCTCGAAGAAGACGGCTACTACCTCGCCGCCTTTACGGTCGGAGACCAACTGCTCTGGGGCGCCGCCGAACCGCTCCGGAGAATGCTGCGCCTTCTGCTCGAGGGCTGAGCTGCACAAGAGCGCGCCGTCGAGGGACTTCGGGTCCGACCCTCCTCTTTCCCGGGCTTTTCAGGGGAAAAACAAGCAAACTTCGTGAAAAAATAGTCACTTGACGCAATTTCTGAGATGAAAGTTGAGCTTGCAAGGCTAAGGCCATGATGGTATTTTAATTTGTTTCCACTTAGGTTCAGGGTGGCAAGTGGGGAAGTTCGCCTCAAAAACTTGTCTGGTAGCAGTCGTGAGCCTGATTTTGCCTTCGCTCGCCTGGGCGGCGGGCTTGGGCAAGTTGTCGGTTCTCTCTCAGCTTGGGCAGCCGCTCAGAGCGGAAATCGAGATCGTTTCTTTGCAGAAAGGTGAAGGCGACACGCTCGGCGCGCGGCTCGCACCCGGGGAGGTTTTCCGTCAGGCCAACATCGACCTCAATGCGGCATTGATGTCGGTCAAGTTTGCCGTTCAGCGACGGCCCAGTGGCCAATACGTGATGATTCTCACCTCCGGCCAGCCGATCAACGAGCCGTTCATCGACGTGCTGGTGGAGTTGAACTGGGCGAACGGACGTCTGGTCCGCGAATACACCTTCCTGCTCGATCCGCCCGAGTACGCCGGTCCGCCCAAACTCAAGCCGCTCCAGGCCGCGCAGCTGCCGGCTGCGGAGCTGTCGGAACCGGTTGCGTTGGCACCACCCGCTGAGCCCATTGCGCCGGCGTCACTCCCGGAGCCGGTTCCGGCGGCGCCAGGCACTTCTGCAGAGCCGATTACGCCCGCTCAATTAGCGTCGGCGGAGACCGGTGCGCCGGCGCAGGAGGCGGCCGGGGAATCGGCGTCGCCGACTCCGGCGCAAGTTCAGGTGTTGCCGGCTGAGGTGAATCCGGCCGAACCCGTGCCCGTTCAGGTGGACGCGGCGCTTGCTGCCCCGCCCGCCAAGCTCGTCCAGGAGTTCGGGATTTCGGATATCTACGAGGTCGTGCGCGGTGACACGCTCTCGAAGATTGCTATCCGAAACCGAGTTGAGGGCGTTAGCTTGCAGCAGATGCTCGTGGCGCTGTTCCGCGCGAATCAGGAAGTGTTTGTGGCCAACAACATGAACCGTTTGCGCGCGGGCAAGATCATCAGCATTCCGGACAAGGACGCGGCCGCGGCCGTGGCAGCGGCTGATGCGCGGCGCATCGTTTCCGCCCAGTACGCCGACTTCAACGAATACCGCCGCAGGCTCGGAATCGCGGTCGCGTCGACGCGTGCGTCCCAGGGAGGCCGTCAGGCATCAGGTCAGATCAGTGCATCCAGGGAAGAAAAGCCGATACCGTCCAAGGAACCGCCCAAGGATGAGCTTCGCCTCTCCCGTGCAGACGACGCCAAGCGCGGCGCCAAGGCGGCGGGCACCGCAGCGGCCGATGACTTGGCGGCCAAAGACAATGCCTTGAAAGAAGCCCAAGAACGCATCGCCCTCCTGGAAAAGAATCTACAGGATATGCAGAAGCTGGCGCAGATAAAAAGCCAGACCGGAGCCCAGTTACAGCAGCAGGCCGAAGCTGCGAAAGCAGCGTCCGCGGCGAAAGCGACCGAGCCCGCGAAGGTCGCACCAGCGGCCAAAGCGGAAGCGCCGAAGGCCCCAGAGCCTGCCAAAGCAGCGCCCAAAGCGCCCGAGCCGGCAAAGGCGCCCCTGGCCGCCAAGGCGCCGGAGGCGACGAGAGCACCGGAACCAGCCAAAGTTCCTGAAGCAACCAAGGCCCCCGAACCCGCGAAGGCACCGGAAGCGGCAAAAGCTCCCGAAACCGTGAAGGCGCCCGAGCTGGCGAAGGCTCCCGAATCTGCCGCCAAACCGCCGGAACCCGCGAAAACGGAGGTCGCGAAGGCCGCTCCCAAGGCCGCGGCCAAGGGCGCGCCCCCGCCTCCGCCGATTGACGCCAGTTTCGTGGATGAATTGCTCGACAACCCCCTTGCGCTTGGCGGCGCGGGCGTATCCGTGCTCCTATTGGTGGGTTACGCGGCCTATGCCTGGCGCAGGAAACGCAACTCGCAATTCGAGAACAGCATCATGAGCGTCGTGCCTTCGGACGCTGACTCGGTACTGGGGAGCGCTGGGGGTCGTAACGTCGACACCAGCTCGAGCTCGCTTCAGAGCGATTTCAGTCAGGGTGGTGTTGGCAAGGCCGACACCGAGGAGATCGACCCGATCGCGGAAGCCGACGTCTACATGGCTTATGGCCGCGATGCTCAGGCCGAGGAGATCCTTAGGGACGCGCTCGCCAAGGATTCCAGTCGCCAGGCGATTCGCGTCAAGCTCCTCGAGATCTACGCCAATCGAAAGGATACAAGGTCATTCGAGGCGGCCGCGAATGAGCTGCGCGCCGCAACCGGCGGACGCGGGGCGGAATGGGAAAAGGTGGCCGGTTTGGGATTGTCGATCGATCCGGCCAACCCGCTTTACGGGGGCAAGCCGGGAAACGCACCGCAGAGGTTCAATGAAACGGCGCAGATGCCCGCCTTCAGCACAGGCACGGCGCAGATGCCGGCGTTCAGCACAGGCACGGCGCAGATGCCCGCCTTCAGCACGAGCACTCAACCGCCGCTCGAGCCGGCGGCGCCGCTCAACATCGATTTTGACATCGGCGCGGCGACATCAGGAGGGCCTGCACCGCTCCCGGACCTCGATCTGGGCCTTGGATCGGCGTCGTCGGCGGAGTCCGCGGCGGGTCTCGATTTCGATCTCGGTCTCGGCGGAGACAAGTCCGCTGCTGTCGGGACCGCCGCGACAGCGGAGCCCATCAGTATCGATTTCGATCTGCCGATAGGTGACAAGCCGGGTTATCCCACTTCGGCAGACGCTGCATCACGCGCCCCCGCGGCTCCTGCTGCGGACCTGGGAGCGATCGATTTCGATCTAGGAATACCGTCAGGCGGCAGCGAAACGAGAACCGAGACCCCTAAGACGCCCCCGGTGGATCTGGCCGATATCAGTCTGGATCTCGGTACGCCCGGCGGCGGCAATGGCTCAGGCGGCGCTCCGGACGCGCGATGGCAGGAAGTCGCGACCAAACTCGATCTCGCCAAGGCGTACGAAGAGATGGGCGACAAGGACGGGGCCCGCGAGCTGCTGAAGGAAGTGGTGAAGGAAGGCGATCCGGCACAGCAACAACAGGCCCAAACGATGCTCCAGGCACTCGGCTGATCTCCACCGAGTTCTCCTTGAAACGATCGGCGCCTTGTGCGCCGATCGTTGTTTTCGGGACGGTAGAATGAAACTCGCCATTGGAGTGACCTACTGCGGCGCGGGTATGGAAGGTTGGCAATCGCAGCCCTCCGGCAACACCGTGCAAGATCATCTCTCGCGCGCGCTTTCGGAAATAAGCGGCGAGCCGATCGTGGTGACCGGCGCCGGGCGCACCGACGCGGGCGTGCATGCAAGCGCCCAGGTGGCGCATTTCGAGACCTCGGTGGAGCGTCCCGAGTCGGCGTGGGTGCGCGGTGCAAACTCGCTCCTTCCCGATGCGATCGCCGTGCAGTGGGCGACTCCGGTACCTGGGGATTTTCATGCGCGCTACTCGGCACTCTCGCGGAGCTACCGCTACGTTCTCTACAACCACCCGGTGCGGCCGGCCCTGCTCGCGGGGCGTACCGGCTGGTTTCACATGCCGCTCGACCTGGAGAGGATGCGCAAAGCCCTCGATTGCCTGATCGGAGAGCATGATTTTTCCAGCTTTCGGTCCGCGGAATGCCAGGCGAAGACCCCGGTGAGGATCATGCAAAGCGCAGGAATACGCGCAAGCGGCGCCTATTTCCTGTTCGATTTCACCGCAAATGCGTTTCTGCATCACATGGTGCGCAATATCGTCGGCTGTCTTGTGTATGTCGGTAAGGGCAAGCATCCGCCGCAATGGATCTCGGAGCTGCTTGCCGCGCAAGACCGACGGCTTGCGGCGCCGACGTTCTCCGCTGACGGTCTGTATCTCTTCGGAGTGAGATACGACCCGCGCTGGAACCTGCCGGCGTTTCCCCCTATGATGCCGTTCGATTTGGAATCCGGCCGATGAGAACGCGAGTCAAGATCTGCGGAATCACGCGAGTGGAAGATGCGCAAGCCGCCGCTGCGCACGGTGCCGACGCAATCGGGCTGATCTTCTATCGCCCCAGCCCGCGCTGCGTGACCCCCGGTCAGGCGCGGGAGATCGCGATCAGCGCTCCGTCCTTTGTCGCGACCGTGGCGGTGTTCGTCAATCCCTCGCGTGGGGACGTCGAGCGCGTGATCGGCGAGTGCGGCGTGACGCTCCTGCAGTTCCACGGTGACGAGCCCCCCGAGTTCTGCTCGAGTTTCTCCCAGCCGTACATCAAGGCCGCGCGCATTCGGCCCGGGCTGGATTTGCTAAAATACCTCTCGCCTTACGGGGCTGCCGCCGCGTGGATGCTCGACGCTTTCCACGAGGATCTCTGGGGTGGAACGGGCGGTTCGTTCGATTGGGGTCTCGTGCCGGAGCGCATGGCGAGGCCGATCATCCTCTCGGGCGGCCTGACTGCAAGCAATGTGGCCGGTGCCGTCCGCCGTACCCGGCCCTACGCCGTGGACGTTTCAAGCAGTGTCGAGGCGTCCAAGGGAATCAAGGACGCGGCGAAAATCGCGGCTTTTATCGGAGCGGTAAAGCATGAAGATGGTTGACCTTCCGGACGAGCAGGGGCATTTCGGCCGGTATGGCGGCGTGTTCGTCGCCGAGACGCTGGTGCACGCGCTTGACGAGCTCAAACGCGCCTACGAGGCTTGCCGGAAGGATCCGGAATTCGTCGCCGAATTCGAGTACGAGCTCAAGCACTATGTCGGTCGCCCGAGCCCCGTTTATCACGCCAAGCGCTGGTCGCAGATGCTCGGCGGAGCCCAGATCTACATCAAGCGCGAGGATCTCAACCACACCGGCGCTCACAAGATCAACAACACCATCGGCCAGGCGCTTCTCGCGCGGCGCATGGGCAAACCGCGCGTGATCGCCGAAACCGGCGCCGGAATGCATGGTGTGGCGGCCGCGACGGTGGCTGCGCGCTACGGCATGGAATGCGTGGTGTACATGGGCTCTGAGGACATCAGGCGCCAGGTGCAGAACGTCTATCGTATGAAGCTCCTCGGGGCGTCCGTCGTGCCGGTCGAATCGGGCTCGAAAACGCTGAAGGACGCGCTGAACGAAGCGATGCGCGACTGGGTCACCCACGTCAACAACACTTTCTACATCATCGGGACCGTCGCCGGTCCGCACCCGTACCCGATGATGGTGCGCGACTTCCAGTCGGTTATCGGTCGCGAGTGCCTGACCCAGATGCCGGAACTATGCGGCCGCCAGCCGGACGTGGTGATCGCCTGCGTCGGCGGGGGCTCGAACGCGATGGGCATTTTCTATCCCTATATTCCCTACGAGGCGGTGAAGCTTATCGGCGTGGAAGCGGGTGGATTGGGGATAGCGAGCGGCAAGCATGCGGCGTCCCTGTGCGCAGGCAGGCCGGGCGTGCTGCACGGAAATCGCACCTATCTGCTTCAGGACGAAGACGGCCAGATCGTCGAGACGCATTCGATCTCTGCGGGGCTCGACTACCCGGGTGTGGGCCCCGAGCATGCTTGGCTCAAGGACACCGGCCGGGCTCAATACGTCACCATCGATGACGGAGAAGCCGTCGCCGCGTTCCACGACCTGTGCCGCAACGAGGGCATCATTCCGGCGCTAGAGTCCGCGCATGCGCTCGCACACGCTGCGAAGCTTGCGCCGTCGCTGCCAAGTGACAAGATCCTCCTTGTCAATCTCTCGGGACGGGGCGACAAGGACATGCACACCGTCGCGGAAAAGTCGGGAATCCAGTTTTGAGCGACCCGCACGCAATGCTCCTCAACGGAGATCTGTTCGACTGCATCGTCCGCGTCCCCGAGGCGAGCGTGGATCTCATCGTGGCCGACCCTCCGTACGGCCTCGGCAAGGACTACGGGAACGACTCGGACCGCCTGAGCGGGGGCGCCTATCTCGACTTCAGCCGGCGCTGGATCGACGCCGTGATTCCGAAGCTCAAGCCCAGCGGCAGCCTTTACGTTTTTCTGACCTGGCAGCACAGTCCGGAAGTCTTCAGTTATCTGAAGACGCGCTTGACGATGGTGAACGAGATCGTCTGGGACCGGAAAGTGCCGAGCATGGGCGGCAGCACGCGAAAATTCTCCTCCGTCCACGACACGATCGGCCTGTTCGCGTGCTCGAAGGACTATTTTTTCGATATTGACAGCGTACGCATTCCCTACGACGCGGAAACAAAGCGCGCGCGAACGCGCTCGATTTTCGTCGGCAAGAAATGGCTCGAGGTGGGCTATAACCCGAAGGACGTGTGGAGCGTGACGCGGATTCACCGCCAGGATCCGGAACGCGAGGATCATCCTACCCAGAAGCCGCTCGAGATCGTCGAGCGCATGGTGTTGGCGAGCTGCCCCAGCGAGGGCCTCGTCCTCGATCCGTTCATGGGAAGCGGCACAGTGGCGGTTGCGGCGCTGAAGCACGGCCGGCAGTTCGTGGGCTTCGAGATCAATTCGGAGTACTGCGCACGCGCGAAGCGGCGCGTTGCGCGTCTCTGCAAATCGGGTCATGGGCTCGAGACGGTCGCGGTTCGAACCGTTGCGGCGCCATGAAGCCCGGGAAGGCGCGAATCCGATCTGCCTTCGAGCGGCTCGCGGGCGAGCGCCGGAAAGCTCTGATACCCTACGTTACGGCGGGAGACCCGCAAGCCGGGTTGACGGTACCGCTCATGGACGCGCTAGCCGCTGCGGGAGCCGACATAATCGAGCTGGGCGTGCCTTTTTCCGATCCCATGGCGGACGGGCCTGTGATTCAGCGCTCAAGCGAGCGGGCGCTGAAAAACCATATCGGGCTCGACCGGGTTCTGACGTTCGTCTCGGAATTCCGCAAGAGCAATCTGACGACCCCGGTTGTCCTGATGGGATATGCCAATCCAATCGAGGCGATGGGAGTGGAGCGCTTCGCTGACGCCGCGCGGCAGGCCGGAGTGGACGGGGTCTTGGTCGTCGACTATCCGCCCGAGGAGAGCATGGAACTTGCGGCGTTGCTGCGCGCACGCGGCATCGACATGATTTTCCTGCTCGCACCGACGTCGACCGAGGCGCGCATCGAACAGGTCGCGCGGCTGGCGAGCGGCTACATCTACTACGTATCCCTGCGCGGTGTGACTGGCGCCAAGCACCTCGATCTGGAAGACGTGGTCGCAAAGCTCCCTTCAATTCGCGGCAAGACCAGGCTCCCGATAGGCGTGGGATTTGGAATCCGCGACGCAGAAACCGCGCGTGCCGTCGCGCGCATTGCGGACGCGGTCGTGATCGGCAGCCGCATCATCCAGGAAATGGAGCAGGCTTCTCCCGGGGACTGCGTGGAGAAGGGTGCGGCCTTCCTCGGGGAAATTCGCAGAGCGATCGACGCATGAGCTGGCTCCAAAAGCTGCTTCCCCCCAAGATCAACCGCACCGGAACCGGCGCGAAGAAAAATGTCCCAGAAGGTCTGTGGAGCAAGTGCCCCTCTTGCGCGGCGGTGCTGTATGCGACCGATCTCGAAAAGAACGCCAATGTCTGTCCCAAATGCGGCTATCACAACCGTATTTCTGCGCGGGGGCGGCTCGACCTGCTTCTTGACCCGGAAGGGCGCTTCGAGATCGGCGTCGAGGTCGCGTCGGTCGACAGCCTGAAATTCAAGGACGACAAGCGTTATCCAGAACGGCTCGAGGAAGCGGAGAAGGCCACCGGCGAAACCGAAGCCTTGATCGTGATGCAGGGCGCAATAAAAAACGTGCCCCTCATTGTCGCCGCTTTCGAGTTCGAGTTCATGGGCGGATCGATGGGGTCGGCTGTGGGGGAGCGCTTCGTGCGCGGGGTGCACGCGTGCCTTGATCAGCAACTGCCGCTTGTGTGCGTCACTGCGACGGGCGGTGCGCGCATG
>VBDE01000381.1 GCA_005883665.1 Betaproteobacteria bacterium | reverse complement strand
AGTGTGGATCTACGCCGACGAGATCTACTCGCGGCTGTGCTACGAGGGCGAATTCTGCTCGATCGCGTCGCTGCCCGGAATGGTTGAACGCACGATCATCTCCGACGGCGCCTCCAAGACCTGGGCGATGACCGGCTGGCGCATCGGCTTCACCTCGAACCCCATCCTCGCGCCGCAGTTCGTGCGCTGGGTGACGAACACGGACTCCTGCGCTTCGCACGTCAGCCAGTGGGCGGCGGTCGAGGCGATCAACGGTCCGCAGGACGATGCGGAGAAAATGCGCGCCTCGTTCCTCGCGCGGCGCGACCTGATCGTGGGCCTGCTGAACAAGGCCCCGGGCGTCTCCTGCAAGACGCCGGGCGGCGCCTTCTACGCGTGGCCCAACGTGACCGAGGCCTGCCGCATGGTCGGCGCTGCGGATTCAGAGGAGTTCAGGAAGCGCCTCTTGAACGAGGCCGGGGTCGCGGTGCTCGCCGACATCCACTTCGGCGCGCGCGTGCCCGGAGAGGGTCAGCACATCCGCTTCTCCTACGCCGCCTCGAAACCCGCGATCGAGCAAGGCGTCGCGCGCATGGCTGAGTTCATCCGCAGGAACCAGCGCCGCGTAGCCTGAGTCCGTCGATGGCGGGCGACCGGATAGTCGTAGGCATGTCGGGCGGCGTGGATTCGTCCGTCGCCGCGCTGCTCTTGAAGCGCCGGGGCTTCGACGTGGTCGGCCTTTTCATGAAGAACTGGGAGGAGGAGGACGACGACGAGTACTGCTCGACGCGGCAGGACCTCGTCGACTGCGCCTCGGTCGCCGAAATGATAGGCATCGAGCTCGAGGCGGTGAATTTCTCGGCGGAGTACAAGGAGCGCGTCTTCGGCGCCTTCCTCGCGGAATATTCGGCAGGGCGCACGCCCAACCCGGACGTCCTGTGCAATGCCGAAATCAAGTTCAAGGCTTTCCTGGACCATGCGGTGGCGCTGGGCGCGAAGCACATCGCCACCGGCCATTACGCCCGCGTCCGTCGTGTGGACGCGGGCGTTGGTGAAAACGGTGCGCGCGTGAGGGAATCGGCGGGAAGGTTCGAACTGCTCAAGGCAGTCGATTCTGCCAAGGATCAGAGCTATTTTCTGCATCGCCTCACTCAGGCGCAGCTCGCGCGCGTCGTGTTCCCCGTCGGGGAGCTGAGGAAGACCGAAGTGCGCGGAATCGCCAGGGAGGCCGGACTGCACAACTTCGCCAAGCGCGGCTCGACCGGAATCTGCTTCATCGGCGAACGGCCGTTTCGCGAGTTCCTGAACCGCTATCTGCCGAGGAAGCCCGGTCCGATGCGCACGCCCGAGGGCAAGACCGTGGGGGAGCATATCGGGCTCTCTTTCTATACTATCGGCCAGAGAAAAGGCGTCGGCATCGGCGGCTTGAAGGATTCGGCCGGCAGGCCCTGGTACGTGTGCGGCAAGGATCTCGCGAAGAACGAATTGATCGTCGTTCAGGGGCACGACCACCCGCTGCTCCTGGCGCAGAAACTCCGCGCGGAGGATCTCGCCTGGGTGAGCGGCGCCGCCCCGCGTGCGCGCTCCTCCTATGGCGCGAAGACGCGTTACCGCCAGGCCGACGCCGCCTGTCGCATCGACCGCGTCGACGACGAGGACCTCGAAGTGGAATTCTCGGCGCCGCAGTGGGCGGTGACGCCGGGCCAGTCGGTAGTGCTTTACCGCGGCGAAACCTGTCTCGGGGGCGGGGTCATTCAATAAGACGAGCCTGTCACGCCCTGGCGGCTCAGATCTCGCGCCCGATGGAAGCAGCGGCATTTCCATGCCGCGGCTAGTCCAAAAATAACCGAGCTTCCAGTTGACGTGAAATGCGGCAACGAACATGAAGCCGAAGAAAAGCGCCGCCACGGGCCGGGTCACAAAGCCGATGGCGACGAGGACCCCACCCACCAGTTCGAGGGTTCCGATGTAGTACGCCCAGAATATGCCGGGCTCGATTCCCGCCGCCGCCATCCCCTTTGCCACGCCGGCAATATTCCCGCCCCACCAGCCGAAGAGCTTCTGGCATCCGTGTGGAATGAACCACAGGCCGAACGCCACACGGAGGATCGGATAGGCGAAACGCTGGCAGCGCTCGTACAGCGCGCCGAGAGCCGGGAATACGTATCGCGAAGCTTGCGGGGGCGTCTGCATGATGGGTCTCCTCCTCCAAGAATTTATTCCTGCGGAACCGTCAGGCGCCCGCGTGCCAGGCGAGCGCGCAGGCGATTCCGGCCACGAAGAGCCCGAAGAAGGACAGCAGCAGCCCCTGCAGCCAGACCGGCGCACCCGCGCTCACCGGCAGGCTTGCCGCGATCGGCACGAGTGCGAGCGCGGCGACAGCGTACCACGGCAGCCGCGCGACGATCATGGCGGCGGCAGCGAGCAGCATCGTGACGACCGCAGCGGCGAGCATGAAGGTCGCGCCCGCATGAGTTTTTCTTCCGATGATCATCTGCACCAGCAGGAACGCGCCCGCCCCAGCTGCGACCGCAATGCCGAACAGGCCATGGGTCGGCGAGGCGCCGAGGATCGCCGCTCCTCCGGCACCTACTCCGAGGGCGAGGCCGGCCGCGCCTGCGCGCACGCCGTCCTCCGCGAGGCGGCTGTGTGAGAACCCTATCGTCCAGGCGGTGGCGAGCACGGCGGTGCCTCCAGGCAGCAGCGCCCGTTCGAGGTCCTTCTGCGCGAGTATAGGCCAGAAAATCCATGCAGCCGTGGCGGCTCCGGCCAGGGCGAGGACCCATGCCTCGAAACGCGTCGGCCGGAAAGCGAAATCGATGACGATGCCCGCCAGCGGCGCCGCGAGTCCCAGAAGGATGATCTTGCGCGTCGCGGTGAGCGGCGCGAAATCGAATCCGGCGATGAAATACACTGCGGTGGCGAATGCGGCGACGACGGCGAGTCCACCGAGGCGGAAGGGGGCGAGGAGCGCGGCGACGATCAGCGCAGCGATGAAAGGCGCGAGGCCGCTCTGCACGGCGGGATTGGCGAGCATTTCTTGCATTGCTGGGAGGTCACTCCTTCGGAACCGTATCGGCAAACGACGCTCGCTCCGAGAGCTTCGCGAACGCCCGCGCGAGATTGGCGTGACTCTTCTTCCAGTCCATCTTGGGATAGCGGAAATCGAGCCAGCCCAGGCACACGCCGACCGCGATGTCGGCGAGGCTGTAGCCGTTGCCTACGCACCAGGGCTTGTCAGCCAACTCGGAATCCAGCGCGGCGAGCCCGGCGCGGACCTTGCCCATCTGGCGCTCGATCCACGGCGCGCTCCGCAGCTTCGCTTCGCGCTGGTTTTCCAGCCGCGCGAGCACTCCCGCGTCGAGCACGCCGTCGGCGAGCGCTTCCCAGCGCCGCACTTCGACGCGCTCGCGGTTTTCTGCGGGCACCAGCCGCGCAATCGGCGAAGCGTTGTCCAGAAACCCGACGATCACGCGCGAATCGAACAGCGTCCTGCCGTCGTCGAGCAGCAGCGCGGGTACCTTGCCGAGCGGGTTGAGCTTCGCCGCTTTGGCGTCCGCTTTCCACGGGTTATCGATCTCGAAGTCGTAGTCGATTTTCTTTTCAGCCAGCACGATGCGCACCTTGCGCGTATACGGGCTGGCGAGCGAGCCGATCAGCTTCATTTGGGATGAGGTTATACCATGCGGACGGCTTTGAACCTTCGCCGCAGCTGCGGCAGCACTTCGCGCTCGAACCAGGCGTTCTTCTTCATCCAGAGCCGGTTGCGCGGGCTCGGGTGAGGCAGCGGGAAAAACTCAGGCAGGTATTCGTCGCGCGCGCGCACGGTGTCGGCGAGGGTTTTTTTCCTCCGCGGGCCGAGATAGTAGGCCTGGGCGTAGCTGCCGATGAGCAGCGTGAGCCGGATGGCGGGTAGGTGCGCGCGCAGTTTCGGATGCCAATGCGGCGCGCACTCGGGCCGCGGCGGAAGGTCGCCCGATTCGCCCGTACCCGGATAGCACAGGCCTGCCGGAACGATGGCGATGCGGCCCTCGTCGTAGAAATCCTCGCGCTCGATGCGCAACCATTCGCGCAGCAGAT
>VBDE01000384.1:558-2949 GCA_005883665.1 Betaproteobacteria bacterium | reverse complement strand
GTCGGTGCGATCTGGCGCTTCCGGGACGGTCTTTCGTTCGATGTCGGCATCCGGAGGGCTCACGACGGAAACGAGACCATCCGGGAGCTGCGCCTGGGATTGACCTGGACATTCGGCTGAAAACGGAGCCACGATATGAAAGCAAAACGCAAGCTGATTTTGGTACCATTCCTGTCCCTTGTTTTGCCCGCCGGGCTGCAGGCGGCAGGTTTGCCCGAGCCGGCAGCGACCATAGCCCTGCCTTCCGTGAAGGGGCGAATCGACCATTTCGGGGTTGACCTGAAGCAGCAGCGGCTCTTCGTCGCCGCCCTTGGCAACGATACGCTGGAGATCGTCGACGTGAAGTCGGGTCGGCTGCAACGGAGCCTCGATGGATTCGGCGAGCCGCAGGGGGTTCTCTATCTGCCCGAATTCGATCGCATCTATGTCGCGAACGGCAGCGCCAGCCGCGTCGATATCCTCGACGGGACTTCGCTCGCGCGCATCAAGGGCGTCGAGCGACTGAATGACGCCGACAACGTCCGCTATGACGCCGGCGCGCGCAAGGTGTACGTCGGGTACGGAAACGGCGCGCTGCGCGCGCTCGATCCCGCGACAGGCGGCTTTTCGGGCGATATCCGGCTTGCCGGACATCCGGAATCCTTCCAGCTGGAGACGCGCGGGACGCGGATCTTCGTCAACGTGCCTCCGGCGCGCCACGTCGCGGTGGTGGATCGCGCGAAACAGTCGGTTGTCGCAACTTGGGACGTTCCCGGCGCGGAGTCCAATTATCCGATGGCGCTCGACGAGCCGGGCAGGAGGCTGTTCGTGGGAGCACGCAAGCCCGCGGTGCTGCTCGTGTACGACATCGATTCCGGAAAGGTCGTGGCGAAGCAGCCGATCGGGGAAGACACCGACGATATCTTCTTCGACCCGCAGCGCAAGCGCCTCTACGTCATCTGCGGACAGGGGAGGATCGACATCGTGCGGCAGGAGAGTCCGGATCGTTACTCGCTGGAGGGCATGGTCCGCACCGCTCCCCGCGCGCGCACCGGGCTCCTCGTTCCGGAAGAAGGACGGCTCTACGTAGGCGCACCGGCAATCGGAACATCACCCGCCAGGCTGCTTACTTATCGACTTCGTTGAATCTACAAAAAGGTTCGCCACTCGTAACACGCCACGGAGCACGTTTTGCTCCGCACTTCGAAAAAAGGAGTACATCATGAAATGCAAAGAGCGCCGGTACTTTCACGTCTTTCCATTGATCGCCGCATTTGTCGTAGCGGGTTCGCTTGGTTGGCAGCCCGCTCGTGCCGAAGGGGATTCCAAAGAGCTGCAGGCGGTCGCGCAGGCGTTGGGCAAGAGCAAACTCAGCTTGCTCGCGGGCATCCGGCAGGCAAGTCAAGGAAGCGCAAAAGCCATTTCGGCCAAGTTCGAGCTGGAAGACGGAAAGTTGTCGCTTTCCGTGTATACCGCAGAAAAAGGGCTGGCGGTCCCGGCCGAAAAGAATGTACTTCAGGAGTTGAGCGGCAGCCCCGAGCAGGACAAGTGGACACCGAAAGTGGAAGTCTTCAACGACGTACCCCATGTTGCGAGATCCGCGGAACAGCTCGCAGTGATGTCGCTTGGCCGCAAAAGCCTTGCTGCCGTCATCGCCGAAGTGCGGAGAACGCACCCCGGCACTGTTTTCTCGATTACGCCTGCGATCAGGAACCACAGGCCCGTCGCGGTGGTCCTCCTCGCTAACAAAGGCAAAGTCACGACGGTGACCCAGCCTCTATGAGTTCATTCCAAGACCACTCTCTAGGAGAAGTCATACCATGAAGCGCTTTAATCTAATACTCACAAGCTTTGGGTTCGCGCTCGGACTGTCCACCGCCGCCTTCGCAGCGGACGACGACTGGGCCCCGGTCGCGCAGGCGCTCGGGAGATCCGGTGCGCAGTTACCCGGCGGAATTTACCGCGTCGGTCTCGGGCGGAGCGACCTGAAGGTCACCCTCGACGAGGTCACGATCAGACCCACTCTTGCCCTGGGCTCCTATCTCGCATTCCAGAAAATGGGAAGCGAGGCGATGGTGATGGGCGATCTCGTGCTGCTGCAGGAAGAGGTCAACCCCGTGATGAAGAAACTCGTCGAAGGCGGAATCGGGATCACGGCGCTGCACAACCATCTGCTGCGCTCCTCGCCTGCCACCATGTACATGCATTTCTACGGCCGTGGCGACCCCGTCAAGCTCGCCGCCGCGCTGCGCGCCGGCCTTGCGGAAAGCAAGACCCCATTGACGGCGCCGGCACCCGCGGGTTCTCCGCCGCCGCCGCTCGACCTCGACACCGCCGCAATCGATCAAACGCTGGGCGCAAAGGGCAACGTCAACAGCGGTGTTTATGCGTTCAACATCCCTCGGCCCGAAA
>VBDE01000384.1:0-496 GCA_005883665.1 Betaproteobacteria bacterium | reverse complement strand
ACTTCGTGCTCATCGCAGAGGAGGTCAACCCCGTGCTCAAGACGTTGCGCGAAGGGGGGATCGAGGTGACGGCACTGCACAGTCACATGCTTACCGAGCAGCCGCGGCTCTTCTTCATGCATTTCTGGGCAAACGATGATGCGGAAAAGCTGGCTAGAAGCCTGAAGGCGGCCCTGAACAAAGTCAAGCATTGAAAACCAAAGGAGCCGCATCTTGAAAAAAGGCCTCGCATTGATCATTCCAACTCTCGCATCGGTGGCGATCATGACGGCGACTCATGCGGAAACTGTTTCATTCGATCGCGATGCCCAGGGCGCGCTGCCCGCGGGCTGGCGCTCGGGCGTCACTGGCCGCGGCTCGCCCAAATGGTCGGTCGAAGCCGACACGTCCGCGCCGAGCAGGCCGAATGTGCTCAAGCAATCGGGCAGCGGAACCTTCCCCTGGTGCGTCAGGTCCGATACGTCGCTCGCCGACGGCTACGTCGAGGTGAAGTTCA
>VBDE01000383.1:2521-4407 GCA_005883665.1 Betaproteobacteria bacterium | reverse complement strand
GCGTATTGCGAGGAACGACGCCGGAGCGCGATGCGGTTGCCGTCCTCCGATTGCGCGGTTCCGACGCAGTGCCTCTCGGCAAGACCAACATGGATGAGGCCGCGTTCGGCGCGACCAACGACAATCCTCACTTTGGCCGATGCCGCAATCCGCACCGCCTCGAGTTCACGCCCGGGGGATCGAGCGGCGGGTCGGCGGCGGCGGTGGCGGCGGGACTTGCCGCGGCGGCGCTGGGCAGCGATACGCTCGGATCGGTTCGCATCCCTGCTTCGTATTGCGGCTGTGCGGGCTTCAAGCCCACGCGAGGCAGCATCCCGACCGCAGGATTGATCCCGCTGTCGGCCTCGCTCGACGAAATCGGCGTGCTCGCGCGCTCGGTCGGCGATTGCGCCGCCGTATTCGAGGCGATTCGCGATGCGGGATCGGGCACGGTCGGCGCACGCCCGCGCACCCTGGAGCGCGCCCGGGTCGGCGTCGTTACCGGGCTCGAAGTCGCGCCGGAAATCGCCGCCGCGATCGCCCGGACGGCAGCGGCGCTCGGCGCCTCGGCATGCATCTTAGCCGACTGCGATCTCGCCGGGATCGATCTTGCGCGCGTACGGCGCGCAGGACTCCTCATCGCCGAAGCCGAGGGCGCCCGCGTGCATGCGCGGCTTCTGTCCGACCCGGCGAGCGGGATCTCGCGGAGCTTGCGCGAGGCGCTGGGCTACGGCGCGGCACAGGCGCCCGAGCGCATCGCGCAGGCGAGAGCGGTGCTGCACGAGGCGAGGCAAGGCCTGGACGCGCTGTTCGCTTCGGTCGATCTGCTTCTGCTGCCGACCACGCCGCAGACGGCGTTCGCATTCACGTCGCCTGCGCCTTCCAACCAGGCCGATTTCACGGCATTTGCGAACGCCGGCGGCATGCCGGCGCTGAGCCTTGCGGCGGGGCTTTCCTCGGAAGGGCTTCCGCTGGGCGTCCAGCTCGTCGCTGCACGCGGAGCGGACGCGCTCGTCCTCGAGGCGGGCCGTGCGTGCGAGGATGTCCTGGGGTTTTTCCCGCCGCCGATGATCGCTGTTTAGCGAGGGCTACTCCAGCGCGGTCTCCGCGTCCGCCCGCACGCTTTCCTCGCGGATCAGCGCGAGCACTTCGCGCTTCAGGGCATTGAACACGGGGGAGGTGGTCGCCTCGATCGTGCGCGGTCGCGCGAGCTCGACCGCAATGCGTTTTTTGATCCGGCCAGGGCGCGCAGTCATGACGTACACGGTATCGGCGAGGAGCAGCGCCTCCTCGATGTCGTGGGTGATGAAAAGCACCGTCTGCTGGTGCCGCTCCCAGACCGCAAGCAGGAGTTCCTGCATCAGCGTTCGCGTCTGCGCGTCCAGGCTCCCGAAGGGCTCGTCCATGAGGAGCAGCTCCGGCTGCATCGCGAGCACGCGCGCGATGCCGACGCGTTGCTTCATCCCGCCGGAGAGCTCCGCCGGGTAGTGCGACGCGAAGCCCTTCAGGCCCACCTGTTCGATGATTCTCTCTGCGAGCGGACGGTAGGTCTGCGCGGACTGGCCCTGCGTCTTCGGCCCGAAGACGACGTTCTCATAGACCGAATACCAGGGAAAGAGCGCCGGCTCCTGGAAGACGACGGCACGCTTCGGCGAAGGTGACGATACGGGCGCACCGTACGCGCGTATCTCTCCGCGCGTCGGCGCGTCGAATCCCGCCACCATGTTGAGGAGCGTGGATTTGCCGCAGCCCGACGGGCCGAGGACGGCGGTGAAGGAGTGCGGGGGGATATCGAGGTCGATTCCCTGGACGGCTTCGACGCGTCTATCCCCTTTGACGAATTCCTTCCAGACGCCGCGCAGCTCGAGCGCCGCCGCCTGGCCGCCGCTCATGCGCCGGCCTCCAGG
>VBDE01000383.1:0-2395 GCA_005883665.1 Betaproteobacteria bacterium | reverse complement strand
CCATGCGACGCCGATCCCCAGCCGCATTCCGGTAAAGATCGAAGGCAGCGCCGATGGGAACACCACTTTCGCGAGCACCGTGCCGGCGCCCGCGCCCATCATGCGTGCCGCGCGCAGCAGCAGCAGATTGGTGTCGCGCACGCCGTGGGTGGTATTGACCACGATGGGATAGAACGCGCCCAGACCGATGAGAAAGAGCGCGCTTGCGTCGTAGATGCCGAAGACCGCGATGGCGAAGGGCAGCCAGGCCGTGAGGAGCTGGATCGTCGGATCGACCAGGCGCCCGGTGAGACGGTTCCAGCCGATCATGAGCCCGAGCGGGATCGCGACGAGTGCCGCGAGACCGAAGCCTTGCAGAACGCGCTTTGACGAGTAGAGCACGTTGTCGAGCCAGGTGCCCGAGTAAGGCGACAGGCCGCCCTTGGCCGTGCCGAAAATCCACAACTCCCAGGAGCGCAATACCTGCGCGGG
Source organism: Betaproteobacteria bacterium (assembly GCA_005883665.1). Lineage (GTDB taxonomy): Bacteria > Pseudomonadota > Gammaproteobacteria > Burkholderiales > SG8-39 > VBDM01. The sequence continues at coordinate 1,924 of VBDE01000383.1, read as the reverse complement.
GGAAGGGATAATGCCTTCGGCGACCCAGCGATTCTCCACCGTGACGTGCCAGAGAACGACGAGCGCTACCGGAAGCACAAGCGCCCATGGCGCGCGCAAGACCCTCACTACGTCCCCCACTCCTTCCGGTGCGGCCGGCCCCGTGTCGCGCGGACTACTGATTCAGCCCCAGCTGCGCCGGCGTCCTGCCGGTCGCCTTCGAGAGAAAGTCGTAGGTGTAGTGCTGCGCGACTTCGCCCGAGACGTCGCGGGTGATGACCCCGTTGTCCGACAGGAACTTCGAGATCCGCTTGATCGATTCGAGCGGCAAGGTCGCATCGAGCTGCGTGGTGCGAATCGACTCGGCGGCCACGGCCTCGGGCAGGCCCGCCTTCTCCGCGTAAATGCCGGCCCAGCGCTTCGGGTCCTTGCGGGCGGTCTCAAGCACATCGACGTAGGCGACGACCAGCCGCTGCACGGCGTCGCGGTTCTTTTCCATGAAGCCCCGGTTGACCGCGAGCACCGAGATGAGGCCGCCGACCGTCTTGGAACGATTGTGGTCGATCGTCGGGTAGGCACCGTATCCGTCCACGATCGCCTGGGCGCAGAAGGGGTGCCACACCGCCGCCATGTCGATCTCTTTTCCTTGCAGCGCCTTCAGGTAGTTGCCGCCGCCACCGACGATGTTGACGATTTTCAGCTTGCCGTATTCCAGGCCGTTCTCCTGCACCGACGCGGCGAACTTGAGCCAGGAAATCGAACCGGCGCCGACGCCGATCCTCTTGTCGGCGAGCGCTTTCCAGTCCTTCATGTCTTCGCCTTTGCGCACGATCAGGCAGTCGTTGCCCGAGCCCACGCCCGCGATCCCGACGAGCGATCTCGCGCCTTGGCCCAGCGCGAGAGAGATGTCCTGCGGACCGAACGCGGTGAGCTGGATGTCGCCCGAGGCAAGCGCGGTGCGCGCGTCGGCGAAGCGCTGGAACATCACGATTTCGATCTGTATGTTGTATTTCGCCGCGTACTCGGGCAGCAGCCACAGGGGCGACAGCGCGGGCACGTTCAGCATGCCTTGCTTCACCGTCACCGGGGAAGGCAGCCGCGCTCTCAGGGGATCGGCTTGCGCCAGCGCGAGCGCTGGAGCGGCGCCCAGAAGGAAAAGCACAATGGAGGTGCGGCGGATCAGGGGACGAACGTGCAGGTTCATCGGAACCTCTCAAAAAAATAAAATGGGCGTTGCGGCCCATGATGCGCTGGGCGAACGAAGCAGGTCAAGATGGTCAGTCTGGCTTGATGTTCGCGTCGCGGATGACCTTGCTCCACTTGGCGCTCTCGGAGCGCACGAATGCGGCGAACTCCTCGGGCGTGTCGCCGGCGACCTCGGAGCCGGTGGCGAGCACCTGGTTCTTCACGTCCGGGGCGTTGTAGGCCTTGACCAGCTCGCGGTGCAGGACCTGGATTACCGGCGGCGGGGTGCCGGCGGGAGCGAAGATGCCGTTCCATACGATGGCCTCGATGCCGGGGAGGCCGGCTTCCGCGGTGGTCGGCACAGTGGGGAACATCGCCAGGCGTGAGGGTCCCGCCACCGCGAGCGCGCGCAGTTTCCCGGCGTTGACGTGCGTGACGATCACCTGCGGCACGACGTAGGCCGCCATCACCACGCCTGCGAGCAGATCGGGGATCTCCGCGTTCACCCCCTTGTACGGCACTTCCAGCACCTTGATGCCGGCCTCGGACTTGACCCACTCGCCCACCAGCTGGCTGATGCTGCCGGGGCCGCCGGAGGCGTAGGTGAGCGCGCCGGGCTTCGCTTTTGCAAGCTCGACAAATTCCTTCACCGATTGAACGTTGAGCGAAGCGTTCACGACCATGACCAGCGGCGTCATGGTGAAACGCGATACCGGCATCAATTCCCTGTTCAGGCGGCAGCAGGGATCGGGATTGAGCG
>VBDE01000382.1 GCA_005883665.1 Betaproteobacteria bacterium | reverse complement strand
AGGCTACACGCCGTTCGAAGGACAGGAGCTGACCGGGCGCGTGAAGACCACGTTCCTGCGCGGCCGGCCCGTCTATCGCGACGGCAACATCGTCGGCGCACCGGGCGGAATATACCTCAGAAGACCGGCGAAATAGCACGCAGCGATCGGGTCCGAGAACCCTGCATCGCGGCCGTCCCCTCTGCTCAGCCGCGGCGTTCGCGTGATCGCGTTGACCACGACCGCGAGCGCCGGGGTGGTGCCGCCTTCGCCGCCGGCGCGGACGCCGAGCGGATTGTTGGGCGAATGCACCTCGCTGAGTTCGCTGGCGAAGGAGAGGAGATCGCCGGCCCGCGGGATGGCGTAGTCGAGAAACGAGCCGGACAGCAATTGCCCGTTCGCCTTGTCGTAGACGCAGCGTTCGAGCAGCGCCTGACCCACGCCCTGGGCAATGGCGCCATGGGTCTGGCCATGCAGGATGAGCGGATTGATCGCGCGCCCGACATCGTCGACCGCGGCGAGGCGCACGACTTCCACGCCGCCCGTTTCGGGGTCGACTTCCACTTCGCATACCTGGCACCCGTAGGGAAACCCGCCGACGCGAACTGTCTCGGTATGCGCGGCGGCGAGCGGTCCGCGCAGTGCTTCGGGCACGCCTCGACCGACCGCGGCGGCCGCGGCGTCGAAGATCCCGATCGAGCGATCCGTTCCCTTCACGGTGAAAGTCCCTGCGTTGAATTCGATGTCCGCTTGCGCCGCCTCCAGGACATGCGCTGCGATGTTCTTTCCCTTCGCGACGACGGCTTGCGAGGCCGCGCCCATGACGATGCTTGCGAGCCGCATCGATCGGCCCGAGTGCGACCCGCCGCCCTCCGAGACGATGTCCGTGTCGCCGGTGACCAGCCGCACGCTGTCGAAAGGAACGCCGAGCCACTCGACCAGCAGCTGCGCGAAGCTGGTCTCGTGACCCTGGCCGCTCGAGAGCGTTCCGATCACTGCGTCGATGCGGCCTTCCGGCCGCACCGTGATCTCCACGCGCTCGGTCGGAAAGCCCGAGGTCACCTCCACGTAGTTCGCCACGCCGATGCCGCGCAAACGTCCGCGCCTGCGCGCAGCGTCGCGCCGCGCGGGAAAACCGTTCCAGTCGCCCAGCGCGAGCGCCGCAGACATCGCTTTTTCGTATGCGCCGCTGTCGTAAGCGAGTCCGAGCGGATTCGCGAAAGGCATCGCCGATTCCGGTATCAGATTGCGGCGCCGCAGCTCGACCCGGTCGAAACCGTGATGCAGCGCCGCGAGGTCGATCAGCCGCTCGAGAACGAAGATCACCTCGGGCCTTCCCGCGCTGCGGTAGGGCGTCGTGGGAGGCGTGTTGCTGAGGACGGCGCGGGCACGGACGTGCGCGGCGGGAATCCGGTATACGCTCGTCATGATCGATGCGCCCTTGGAGAGCGGCACGTGAGAGGCGGAATGCGCGCCGGCGTTGCTCAGGTTGGATGAGCGCAACGCAAGGAAATTTCCTTCGCCGTCGATGGCGAGTTCCGCGCTCACGGTCAGATCGCGTCCCTGGTAGTCGGAAAGAAGCGCCTCGCTGCGCTCGCAAGTCCATTTCACGGGACGGCCGAGGCGCTTCGCAGCCCACGCCACCAGGGCGAACTCCGGAAAAAAACTGTTGCGCGTGCCGAAGTTGCCGCCGGTGTCGTGCGCGACCACCCGCACCGCGTCCTCCTCGACGCCGAGGATCCACGCGAGCTCGCGCTTCTGGCGCACCACGCCGCCGCTGCCCGCGTGCAGCGCATAGCGCCCCGCCGCCGCGTCGTAGGCGCCGACCGCGGCGCGCGGCTCCATCGGCGCGCCGGTCACGCGCTGCACCCGGGTTTCCAGCCGCACGACGTGCGCGGCGCGCGCGAATGCCGCGCCGGTCGCGACCGGATCGCCTACGTCAGCGTCGATGCAGACGTTGGAGTCCCTCTCGTCCCATACGCGCGGCGCGCCAGGCCGCGTCGCCGCCCCGGCGCTCGTCTCGGCGGGAAGCGGCTCGTAATCCATGCGCACGAGCTCCGCTGCGTCTTTCGCCGCCTGAACCGACTCGGCCACGACCATGGCGACGGCCTCGCCGACGAATCGCGCCTTGTCCGCGGGCAGCGGAAAATGCGGCGCGATGAAGATCTCCGAGCCGTCGCGGTTCGCGAGACGGATGTCCGGCGGGCTCAGCGAAAACGGCCGGTGCGGAATGGATTTCAGTCCGTCCGCCAGGAAGTCCGCGCCGGTGAGGACGGCGAGGACGCCGGGCGCCGCGAGCGCCTGCGCCGCGCCGATTCCCGCGATGCGCGCATG
>VBDE01000380.1 GCA_005883665.1 Betaproteobacteria bacterium | reverse complement strand
GCGGGGCCACAAGGTGATGAAGCTGCCCGAGGACTACAACGCCTTCGGCTGCGCCCAGATCGCGTACCGGCTCGAGGACGGCTATCTCGCCGCGTCGGACGCGAGGCGCGACAGCCTACCGGTCGGGTTCTGATCCGAGCGCCCGGACCAGCGCGCTTCGCGCGAGCAGATTCGCCGCGGGGTCGTCGAGCGTCTGATATTTCCGCACTATGCCCTGTACCGAATCGAACCTGGCCCTGTCGATGCGACCCCGTTCGTAGAAGAGCGCGGCGGTGATCATGATGCCGAGGCGTTCCACGACGGGGCTCTGGCTGATCACCGGAGCGGCCGAGACTCGCTCGAGGTACTGCGCGTAGAAATCCGACCACTTCATCTTTCCGGATTCGGCTAGGGCCTCGTGGCTCCTCACCCAGTTGTCGACCTCCTGGATGCCGTGGGTTTCGCTGAATATCGCGCAGCCGCACAGCGAAAGCGCGAGAACGGCGGCCGCAGCACGCGTGTCCATATCAGGACCCGTATCCTTCGAAGACGGAAGGCCGGTATGGTAGCGCGCGGCGCCGCGCGCCGCGAGTAGAATGAGGCGGTCGGCAATCGCAGGGAGACAGACATGCTGAACGTGCACAACCCCCGTTCCATCGCAGCCCCGATCGGTACGTATTCCCACGGCATCGAGGTGCCGCCCGGAGCGCGCTGGCTCTACGTTGCGGGCCAGATCGGGGTGCGCCCCGACGGCTCGGTTCCCGCCTCCATCGAGGAGCAGACCGAGCTGGTATGGCAGAACATTCTCGCGGTGCTGGCCGACGCAGGCATGGGAATCGGCGACGTCGTGAAAATCACTTCGTTTCTGACCCGTCACGAGAATTTCCAGAGATTCGCACAGGTTCGCGCGAGATTCCTCGGCAGCCACCGCCCGGCCTCGACGCTGCTCGTCATCTCCTCGCTCGCAAGGCCGGAGTTCCTCGTCGAGGTGGAGGCGATCGCGGCAAAGGCGCCTGCGCCGAAGAATCCCGCGCGGCGGCCGACGCCCCGCCGCGCAGGCAGGGCGAAGCGGCGCGCCCGGGGCTGACATTTTTCTCCACCGAACGGCGTTGCAGTCATGCTGAAGCTTTGGGGCAGGATCAACTCGATCAACGTGCAGAAGGTGCTTTGGGCGCTGGCCGAGCTGAAAGTCCCTTACGAGCGCACCGACGCCGGCCTGCAGTTCGGCGTCGTGAACGAGCCCTTCTACCGCAGGATGAATCCGAACGGCCGCGTGCCCACGATCGAGGACGACGGGTTCGTGCTGTGGGAATCCAATGCCATCGTGCGCTATCTCGCGGCGAAGCACGGCGCGGGAACGCTCTGGCCGGACGATCTCCGCGAGCGCGCCGACGCCGACCGCTGGATGGACTGGACGACGAGCACCGTCGCGCCGGCGATCACCCCGGTTTTCTGGGGTCTCATCCGTACTCCGGGGGAAAAGCGCGATCTCAAAGCGATCGAAGAAGGCGTCGAAAAGCTCGCGCAGGCGTTCCAGGTGCTCGAGCAGGGCCTGGAAGGCCGCGACCACGTGGCAGGGAGGAATTTCACGATGGGAGACATTCCGCTCGGCACCTTCGTTTACCGCTGGCACGCCTTGGAGGTGAAGCGGCCCAAGCTGCCGAAAGTCGAGGCCTATTACCAGCGGTTGCAGCAGCGCGCGCCGTACAAGAAACACGTCATGCTGCCGCTCAGCTAGCGGCTCGGGACAGCCAGACGCGCATCGCGTTCCGATTTGTCGAGCTTGGCCAATTCGCGCACCGCGGCATAAAAAACCGGCAGATCGCCGTGCTTTTGGGCGAGCAGGGCGCGAAATGCGGGCACGAGCTCCGAGTAACTCGCGACCGACGCGAGCAGCGCATTGTTCGCCGCGCGCGCGAGCAGCCGGTCGTAGCCGGTAAAGCCGCCCCATGAGCCTTTGAGCGCCAGGTATTCGTCCTGCATCGCCGAGAACAGGCGCCGCTTTCCCGCGCGCTTTTCTTCCGGTTCGGCCGGCCGATCGTAGAATGCGGCGAGCTCCGCGCGGTACTTCATCACGAGTGCGACGAATTCCGAGCGCCTGCGCCGGGAATCCTCGTGGGCCGCGCGTTGCGAGGGAGTTCCCTCGCGTGCTAGCCAGCGGTGCACACCCTCTTCCTCCACCGTCGCGGCAAAGGATTCGTTGAACATCGTGTCGCCTTTCACGTATGCGACCTGGTGGGCGAGCTCGTGAAACACCATGCGCGCGACTTCGGACTCCGGGTAGTGAATGAAAGTCGAGAGCACCGGATCGCTGAACCAGCCGAGCGTCGAATACGCCGCGACGCCCCCGACGTAAACATCGTAGCCCTTGTCGGCAAGCGAGGCCGAGTGCCGCTGCGCCGCCTCCTCGGAGTAGAAGCCACGGTAGCTCACGCACCCGGCGAAAAGATAGCACGACTCTACGGGCTTCACCGAGAAT
>VBDE01000379.1 GCA_005883665.1 Betaproteobacteria bacterium | reverse complement strand
CGAAGGTCGTGCTCGAGCAGGTGCTCACGCGCTACATCGAGGCGATCATCTTCCAGGCGGTCGCCGAGAACATGTCCTCCGAGCAGAGCGCGCGCATGGTCGCGATGAAGTCCGCCTCCGACAACGCCGAGACCCTGATCGACGAGCTGACGCTCGTCTACAACAAGAACCGGCAGGCGGGGATCACGAAGGAGATCTCCGAGATCGTCGGCGGGGCGGCTGCGGTATGAATTGGACAATGCATTTGAATTGATCGGAAAAACGACATGGCTGAAGCTCAAATCTCGGGAACCATCGTCCAGTGCATCGGCGCGGTGATCGACATCGAATTCCCGCGCGACGCGATGCCCGGGATCTACGACGCGCTCGTGCTCGAGGACTCGGGCGAGAAGAGCTTCGCCGAAAAGGGGCTCACCTTCGAGGTCGAGCAGCAGCTCGGCGACGGGGTGGTGCGCTGCATCTCGCTCGGCTCCTCCGACGGCCTGCGCCGCGGCATGAAGGTGAAGAGCACAGGAAGCCCGATCTCGGTGCCGGTCGGCAAAGGCACCCTCGGCCGCATCATGGACGTGCTCGGGCGTCCCATCGACGAGGCCGGCCCGATCCAGGCCGGGGAGCGCCGCACGATCCACCGCACGGCTCCCAAGTTCGACGAGCTCTCGCCTTCGGTCGAGCTGCTCGAGACCGGAATCAAGGTGATCGATCTCATCTGCCCGTTCGCGAAAGGCGGCAAGATCGGCCTCTTCGGCGGCGCCGGCGTGGGCAAGACCGTCAACATGCTCGAGCTCATCAACAACATCGCGACGCAGCACTCGGGCCTCTCGGTGTTCGCGGGCGTGGGCGAGAGGACCCGCGAGGGCAACGACTTCTACCACGAGATGATCGAGGCGGAGGTGATCGACCTGAAGAACATCACCGAGTCGAAGGTCGCGATGGTGTTCGGCCAGATGAACGAGCCGCCGGGGAACCGCCTGCGCGTGGGCCTCACGGGCCTCACCATGGCCGAGTATTTCCGCGACGAAGGCCGCGATATCCTGTTCTTCGTCGACAACATCTACCGCTTCACCCTCGCGGGCACGGAGGTGTCGGCGCTGCTCGGCCGCATGCCCTCCGCCGTGGGATACCAGCCCACCCTCGCCGAGGAAATGGGCCGCCTGCAGGAGCGCATCACCTCGACCAAGACCGGTTCGATCACTTCGGTGCAGGCGATCTACGTGCCCGCCGACGACCTCACCGACCCGTCGCCCGCCACCACCTTCGGCCACCTCGACGCGACCGTGGTGCTCTCGCGCGACATCGCCTCGCTCGGCATCTACCCGGCGGTCGACCCGCTCGACTCGACCTCGCGCCAGGTCGACCCGAACACCATCGGCGAGGACCACTACAACACCACGCGCTCGGTGCAGGCGACGCTGCAGCGCTACAAGGAGCTGCGCGACATCATCGCGATCCTCGGCATGGACGAGCTCTCCCCCGAGGACAAGCTCGCGGTCTCGCGCGCGAGGAAAATCCAGCGCTTCCTGTCGCAGCCGTTCAGCGTGGCGAAGAACTTCACCGGCCAGGAAGGCAAGTACGTCCAGTTGAAGGACACGATCAGGGGCTTCAAGATGATCGTGGCGGGCGAGTGCGACGCTCTCCCCGAGCAGGCCTTCTACATGGTCGGCGCGATCGAGGAAGCGTTCGAGAAGGCGAAGACGCTGCAATAGCGGCTGCCTCATCCCCTCCTTTCTTAAGGAGGGGTGCCCGCGGAGCGGGCGGGGTGGTCAGGAATGTACGGGGATATGGCTAACACGATACACGTCGACGTCGTCAGCGCCGAAGCGAGCATCTACTCGGGCGAGGCCGAGTTCGTCGTGCTCCCCGGCGAAGCGGGCGAGCTCGGCATCTACCCGCGCCACGCGCCGCTCATCACGCGCATCAAGCCCGGATCGGTGAGGATCAAGCCGGCGGGCGGCGGCGAGGAGGAGCTCGTCTTCGTCGCGGGCGGCATCCTCGAAGTGCAGCCCGAGGTGGTGACCGTGCTCGCCGACACCGCGATCCGCGGCCACGACCTGGACGAGGCCAAGGCGACCGAGGCGCTGAAAGCCGCCGAAGAGGCGCGGCGCCACGCGAAGGACAAGCAGGAAGTCGCGACCGTCGAAGCCGAGCTGGCGTCCCTCGCCGCGCAGCTCGCAGCCATCCGCAAGCTCCGCCAGA
>VBDE01000175.1 GCA_005883665.1 Betaproteobacteria bacterium | reverse complement strand
GGCCAGCCGCCGCGCGGTGTGCGGCGCCTGGCGCGGCGCCTGCACGAGGAGCACGGGCTCCCCGTTTACGTTCTCGTCGACAACGACCCGTGGGGCTACTACATCTACTCGGTCGTCAAGCAGGGATCGATCAACCTCGCGTTCGAGAGCGAGCGGATGGCCATTCCCAAAGCCAAGTTCATCGGGCTCTCGAGCTCGGATCCCGATACGTACGGGCTGCCACGCAATGTCGGCATCAAGCTCAACGACAAAGACGTGAGCCGGGCCAAAGAGCTGCTCAAGTACCCCTGGTTCCAGAAGAAGGAATGGCAGGAAGAGATCAAGCGGATGCTTGCGATGGGTCTCAAGTACGAGCTCGATGCGCTCGCCAACAAAGACTTCCGCTACCTGACCAAGACCTATCTTCCGAGGAAGCTCAAAGAGCGAGACTGGCTCGATTGATATCGCGGCGAACGTAGTCTAGCGCCTCGGCGTCCGGGTCCTCCGCCAGGCAGTCGAAACTCCGCACCGCCTTCATCGCCCGCAGCCAGGTGAGCTGGCGCTTGGCGAGCTGACGCGTCGCAAAGATCCCGCGATCACGCAGCTCATCGCGCCCAAACTCTCCTTCGAGGTGCTGCCACGCCTGGCGATAGCCGACGCAGCGCATCGAGGGCAGCCCGGGCCGCAGAGTGTGACGTTCACGCAACGCCCGCAACTCCTCGACCAGCCCGCGCTCGAGCATGGCGTCGAAGCGAGATTCGATGCGCCGATGCAGCTCGGCGCGGTCCGAGGGGACGAGAGCGAGCTCGAGGAGGCGAAAGGGCAGGGCGCTCCTCGCTCGTCCGAGCAGCTGCGACATGGGCTTCCCCGCGACACGATAGATTTCGAGCGCGCGCTGGATCCGCTGCGAGTCGCTCGGCTTGAGCCTCGCCGCAGTCGATGCATCGATCTTCGCAAGTTCTGCGTGCAGCGCCGGCCAGCCGCGCTCGGCCGCTTCGGCGTCGATTCGAGCGCGCACAGCGGCGTCCGACTCGGGGAGCTCCGAGAGGCCTTCGCGCAGGGTCTTAAAGTAGAGCATCGTGCCGCCGACGAGGAGCGGGATGCGGCCGCGGGCGGCGATTTCGGAGATCAGTCGTACGGCGTCGCTGCGGAACTGTGCGGTGGAGTAGCTCCCGGTAGGGTCGACGATGTCGATGAGGTGGTGAGGTACCGATCGGCGTTCGGCGACCGAAGGTTTCGCGGTGCCGATGTCCATGCCGCGGTAGATCTGCGCGGAATCCACACTGATGATCTCGACCGGAAAGTGGCCCGCCAGGGTCGCCGCCAGCGCGCTCTTGCCGCTGGCGGTCGGGCCCATGAGCAGGATTGCTGCGGGTTCAGCGGCCACGCATGAAGAGTTTGTCGAGATCGGCGAGGCTCATCTGGTACCAGGTCGGGCGGCCGTGGTTGCACTGCCCGGAGCGCTCGGTCTCCTCCATCTCGCGCAGCAGGGCGTTCATCTCCAGGATCGTCAGGGCCCGGTGGGCACGCACCGCGCCGTGACAGGCCATCGTCCCGAGAAGCTCGTCGCGGCGCTCGGTGAGCACGCGGCTCGCCCCGTACTCGCGGATGTCCCTCAATATCGCGCGCGCAAGCTCCGCCGCATCGGCGTCGGCCAGCATGGCCGGGACCGCACGCACCGCCAGCGCGAAAGGCGAGATCGCGGTCACGTCGAAACCGAGCTGGTTGAGCGTCGGGCTGTGCTCCTCGACGGTGGCGACATCGACCCGGTCCGCGTGGAAGGTGGAGGGAATCAGCAGCTTCTGGGTGTTCATTGCGCGGGATTCGAGCGCTCCCTTGAGCTTTTCGTAAAGGATGCGCTCGTGCGCGGCGTGCATGTCGACCAGTATCAGCCCCTGCTGGTTCTGCGCGAGGATATAAACCCCGTGCAGCTGTGCGAGCGCGAAGCCGAGCGGCGGTGCGTGCGGTGCGTCTGGGTCCTCGCGCGCGGGGCCCTGTACCGCAGCGGCGCTGGCGCTCGAGCCCCGGTCGGCGAACATCGCCGTATAGCTCGCCACCGGCTGCGCGAGGCCCAGCGCAGCCTGGTCGGCTCGCGGCCGTATGGAGCTGCCCGTTACGAGGGGAGATGCGATCGCGGCCGGTGTTTCGGCCGCCGTCCCGGACAGACCTTTCGCGACCGCATGAAACACGAACTGGTGCACGGCGCGCGGGTCGCGGAAGCGGATCTCGACCTTCGCCGGATGAACGTTGACGTCCACCCCGCGCGGGTCGATCTCGAGGAAAAGCACGTACGCGGGATGGCGTTCTCCGTGCAGGACGTCGCGATACGCTTCGCGCAGCGCGTGCGAGAGCAGCTTGTCGCGCACGAACCGGCCGTTCACGTAGACGAACTGCGCGTCGCGGGAAGCACGCGTGTACGCGGGCGACCCGGCGAAACCGGTGAGTCTCAGCACGCCGTTCGCTTCGACCGAGCGCATCGACTGCGCGAACTCCGGGCCGAGAGCCGCCTCGACCCGCTGCGCCGGGTCGGTGGGCGCGAACCGCACCGCGACTCGGCCGTTGTGCCTCAGGGTAAACGTCACGTCGGGCCGCGACAGGGCTGCGCGCGTGAAAACGGCCTCGCAGTGGGCGAATTCGGTGGCCTCGCTTTTGAGAAATTTGCGCCGAGCCGGCGTGTTGTAATACAGGTCATTGACCTCGACCGCGGTCCCAGCGGGCTGCGCCGCGGGCTCCACGGCGCCGATGCTCCCGGCTTCGGCGCTGAGGGCAAAGGCTTGGGGCGTTCCGGGGGGGCGGCTCGCCATGACGACGCGCGCGACCGAGGCGATGCTCGCCAATGCCTCGCCGCGAAATCCGAGCGAGCGGATCTGCTCGAGGTCCTCGAGCGAGGCGATCTTGCTGGTCGCGTGCCGAGCGAAAGCCATCGGCAGATCGTCCTTAGCGATGCCTGAGCCGTTGTCGACGATGCGGATCTGCTTGATGCCGCCCTCGGCGAGCGCGATGCCGATATCGGTCGCGCCAGCATCGAGGCTGTTTTCGAGAAGCTCCTTGAGCACCGACGCCGGCCGATCGACTACTTCCCCTGCCGCGATCTGGCTGATGAGCGCTTCGGGCAGCGGGCGGATGGCGGGCACGTTTGCGATTCTTCCAAAGAGCCGATTAAACGGCGCTGCGCGTCCGTTTCAAAAAAGGGCGCGCGGATCCAATTATATGTGACGCGGTAGAATACTGCGGTGGAGCTCTTGCTTTCCGGCTGGGACCTGCTGGTTCATCTCGACCGCCATCTCGCAACACTGCTCCAGCAACACGGCGCCTGGGTTTACCTGTTGCTCTTCGCCATCATCTTCTGCGAGACCGGCCTGGTCGTGACGCCTTTTCTTCCCGGGGACTCCTTGCTTTTCATCGCCGGTGCGCTTGCGGCCGGCGGTGGCATCGACGTGCACCTGCTCGCCCTGCTGCTGGTCGCCGCGGCGGTGCTCGGCAACACCGTGAACTACTCGATCGGCCGCTTCATAGGTCCCAAAGTCTTCCATTGGGAGGAGTCGCGGTTCTTCAATCGAAGGGCGCTGGATCGCGCGCACGCGTTCTACGAGAAGCACGGCGGGAAAACCATCGTCATTACCCGCTTCGTGCCTATCCTGAGGACTTTCGCCCCGTTCGTCGCCGGCATCGCGCGCATGACCTACTTGAACTTTACTGCGTACAACCTGGCCGGCGCGCTTGCGTGGGTGCTTTCGCTGCTGTACGCCGGTTACTGGTTCGGCAACGTGCCCTTCGTGAAGCAGAACCTCACTTGGGTGATCCTCGGCATCGTCGTCCTTTCCGTGACGCCGCTCGCGTTCGAGTACGTCAGGGAGCGGCTGAAGGCGGCAGGAACCTAGGGCGGGCCGACCGGGGAATCAGAGAATCGACGCGAGGGTGGAGCGGGATAGAGGGGGATTTTTCGCGATGTAGCCCTTGATGCCACGGAGGATCGCGATCGCGATTTTTTCCTGGTAAGCCGTGTCGTTCAATCGCTTCTCCTCGTCGGGATTGCTGATGAATGCAGTCTCGACGAGGATGGACGGGATGTTAGGCGCCTTCAGCACCGCAAAGCCGGCCTGCTCGACCTTGCCCTTGTGGAGAAAATTCACACCGCCCAGCTCCCCCAGCACGGCCCGAGCGAGCTTGAGACTGTCGCTGATTTGCGCGGTCAAGCGAAGGTCGGCAAGGGTCATATCGAGGTACCGGTCCTTCCGACTGAGATTGACCCCGCCGATCAGGTCGGCGTTGTTTTCGTTCATAGCTAGCCGCTGGGCCGCAGGGCTCGTCGCGCCGTGCTCGGATAAGGCAAATACGGACGAGCCGCGAACGTGAGGCTTAATGAAGGCGTCGGCGTGGATCGATACGAATAGATCGGCCTTCACGCGGCGCGCCTTCTCGACGCGGCCTTCAAGCGGGATCAAAAAGTCGCCGTCCCGGGTGAGCAGCGCACGCATGTTCGGCTCGACATCGATCAGGCTCTTGAGCTTGCGCGCGATCGTCAAGGTGACGTGCTTTTCGCGGGTTCCACGCCGTCCCCGGGCACCAGGATCCTCTCCGCCGTGCCCTGGATCGACCACGATCGTGACGAGACGATTGACGACAGGCCCTGCGGGTTCCTTCGCCGATTGAGACTGCTTGTTGTTCGGCCTGGCTTCTCCCTTCGGCTCCTCGGAAGATTCTCCGTCCGCGGATTTCCCGAAGCCTTGCCCCATTTTCAACTCGGGTTTCTGCAGCAGTGCCAGTAACGGGTCCAAGGGTTCGATCGGATAGATATCCAGCACCAGGCGGTGTCCATACTCACCGATCGGAGCGAGGGTAAAAATCTGCGGCTTGACTTCGGTCTTGAGGTCGAGCACGACTCGAACCACGCCGGGTTTGAAGCGCCCGACGCGCAGATTGCCGATATAGGGGTCGCTGGGCGAGACTTTTCCGGCGAAGCCTTCCTGGACGCTTTGAAAATCGATGTCTTCGAGGTCGAGCACGAGCCGCTCCGGGTTTCTCAGGAGGATCAGGCTGTGCCGCAGAGACTCTCCCGATTCCACGGTTACGCGCGTATAGTCAGGCGCAGGCCAGACGCGGACCGCCCGTATCGGTTCTGAGGACGGTTCAGCGGCAGGAACCGAGCTCGAAAGAATCAGAACGGCGCCGAGCGCCGCACACCGCAGCGCCCTGGCGCACGCGATCAGGCGCTTTTGGCTCTTGCTAGACACCGCTCTCCCGCTGTGCTGTAGGCTTTGGCACTGATCTCCCTTCCTGCGCCCGCGTAGGCTAGAGTAAGGTCAAGGTCCGGTCGAGGAAGTACATCGCCGGCCCGCTCCGGCCATTCCACCAGGCAGACTGCTGCGCCGTGGAAATAATCGGCCAGCCCCGCATCTTCAAACTCTCGAGCATTTAGGAACCGATAAAAATCAAAGTGGTACAAGTTTAATCTAGAAACCACGTAAAGTTCAACCAGGGCGTAGCTAGGGCTCTTCACGGCATCTTTAACGCCCAGGCCGCGCAACAAGCCACGAATCAGGGTGGTTTTCCCGCTGCCGAGGTCGCCGCGCAGGTAAATCCGCATGCCGGGGCCGATGCCGGCGGCGAGCTTTGCCCCGAAGCCTGCGGTTGCGCCTTCGTCCGGCGAATAGAGGGTTGTCCAGTGCGTATTCGCCGGCTGCTGGCTATGATCTGGAGGATGGGTCATCTGAAGGCAGTCCGGGCGCGACGAATGCGGCCCGCCGATCTTGCGATGCTCGCCGCGACGATCAAATCCTGGGGGCGCGAGCTGGGATTCCAGGCGGTCGGAATCGCCGACACCGATCTCTCGGCGGTTGAGCCTCGTCTGGCCGCATGGCTCGCATCGGGTTTCGCCGGCGAACTCGATTATATGCGAAAGCACGGTGGGAAAAGAACGCGACCGGCGTCGCTCGTTCCCGGCACCTTGCGCATCATTTCCGCGCGCATGGACTACCGACCCGATGCGGCCGACAGCTGGAGGATCCTTGCGGACGGGGGCAAGGCGTTTGTCGCACGTTATGCGCTCGGGCGCGACTATCACAAGGTGCTGCGGGGGCGGCTGCGGCAGCTCGCGGAGAAGATTGCGGGCGAAATCGGTGATTTCGGTTATCGCGTATTCACCGATTCGGCACCGGTGATGGAAGTGGAGCTGGCGCGCAAGGCGGGCCTCGGCTGGCGGGGCAAACACACGCTGCTGCTCGCGCGCGAAGCGGGCTCGTTCTTCTTTCTCGGGGACATCTACACGGATCTGCCGCTTCCTTTGGACGCTCCTGTGGGCGAGCATTGCGGCAGCTGCACCAAGTGTCTGGATGTTTGCCCTACGCACGCGATTGTCGCTCCCTATGTCGTCGACGCTCGTCGGTGCATTTCCTACCTCACGATCGAGTTGAAGGGGAGCATTCCGGTCGAACTGCGACCACTCGTCGGCAACCGGGTCTTCGGCTGCGACGATTGCCAGCTCGTTTGCCCGTGGAACCGCTACGCGCAGCTCGCGCCGGAGCCGGATTTCCAGGTGCGTAACGGCCTGGACAGCGCCGAGCTCGTCGAACTTTTCGCGTGGACCGAAGACGAATTTCGACAGCGCATGTCCGGCAGCGCAATCCGGAGGATCGGCTATGAACGCTGGCTGCGCAACCTCGCCGTGGGACTCGGCAACGCCCCGAAAAGCTCGCGTGCGGTCGCCGCCCTGCGGTCCCGGGTGCGGGAATCGTCTGCCCTCGTTCGAGAGCACGTCGCGTGGGCGCTGGAACGTCAGGGAGCGGGCCCCTGATGCCGTTTGGTATAATGGGCGCGCTTGTCATCCGCCTTGTCCGCAGGTCCACCCCCATTAGAGTTCTCGTTTGCCCAGTTTTGCTGATCTGAATCTGCTGCCCGAGCTGCTGAAGGCGGTCGCGGAGCAGGGTTACGTCGAGCCTACGCCGATCCAGGCGCAGGCGATTCCGTTGGTGCTGCAGGGGCGCGACGTCCTGGGCGGCGCTCAGACCGGCACCGGGAAGACGGCGGGATTCGCGCTGCCGCTTCTGCACCGGCTCGCGAGGCACGCCAACGCCAGCGCGTCTCCGGCGCGCCATCCGGTGCGCGCGCTCATTCTCACCCCGACGCGCGAGCTGGCAGCGCAGGTGGAGGAGAGCGTGCGCACGTATGGAAAGTACGTCGGCCTGCGCAGCACCGTGGTGTTCGGGGGGATCGACATGAAGCCGCAGACCGCGGCGCTGCGCCAGGGCGTGGAGTTTCTGGTGGCGACTCCCGGCCGGCTGCTCGACCACGTCCAGCAGAAGGCGGTGAATCTGCAGCAGGTCGAAGCCTTCGTGCTCGATGAAGCCGACCGCATGCTCGACATGGGATTCATCCCGGACGTTCGCCGCATCATGGCGCTCCTGCCCAAGCAGCGCCAGAACCTGCTGTTTTCGGCCACGCTGTCCCAAGACATTCGCACGCTCGCCGATTCGTTCCTGCACGACCCGGTGCTCGTGCAGGTCGCGCGGCTGAACACCGCGGCCGAGTTGGTGCAGCACGTAGCGCACCCTGTCCGGCGCGAGCGAAAGCGCGAGCTGCTCGCGTATCTCGTGCAGTCGCGCGATTTGCGACAGGTACTGGTCTTCACGTCGACCCGCATCGGCGCTAATCGGCTCGCATACCAGCTCAACCGCGACGGCATTCATACCTCCGCCATCCACGGCGACAAGAGCCAGCCCGAACGCCTTCAGGCCCTCGCCGACTTCAAGTCGGGAAAGGTTCGCGTGCTGGTGGCGACCGATGTCGCCGCGCGCGGGCTCGATATCGAAGACTTGCCCCACGTCGTGAATTTCGAGCTCCCCGGTGTGCCGGAGGACTACGTCCATCGCATCGGTCGCACGGGCCGGGCTGGGGCGAGCGGTGAGGCGATCTCCCTGGTTTGTGCCGAGGAGCACGAGCGGCTCGATGCGATCGAGAAGACCATCCGGCTCAGCATTCCGAGGAAGATCGTTCCGGGATTCGAGCCCGATCTGAGTGTCGCGCCCTCGATGCTGAGCAGGCCGACCGGCCGACGTGACCCGGCGGCGCGGGAGCGCCGCCCGCGTCAAGGCGATCGAGAGCACGACCGATTGACCCGAGGAGCTCAGGGCCAGAAAGCTGTCGACCCGATTTTCAGCGCTCCCTACAAGCCGGCTCTTGCGACATCGGTTGCGGCGGGGCCGGCGCCTACCCGGCAGGCACGGCGCCAAGTCGCGGCGCTGCTCTGCGGCCTGCCCAAGAACAAGTAGGCGCTTCTAGTTTTTTGCCCGGAACGGGCTCCGTTCGTTGAGTTCGTCTACGTAACGCTCGATTCCCTGCGATTCCCTGGCAAGAAACTTTTCCACCGCGTCCGCGAACTCCGGATGGCGGAGCCAGTGCGCAGACCACGTTGGATTGGGCATGAAGCCACGCGCGAGCTTGTGTTCGCCTTGCGCGCCTCCCTCGAAGATTCGGATCCCGCGTTCTATGCAGAAATCCAGGACCTGGTAGTAGCAGACCTCGAAATGCAGCAGCGGGACGTGCGTGACCGAGCCCCAGTAACGGCCGTACAGCACTTCCG
>VBDE01000174.1 GCA_005883665.1 Betaproteobacteria bacterium | reverse complement strand
CGAGATCGGAGAGAAACTCATCGAAATTCGCGTAGCCACGGTTTTTCCAATGAAACTGGACTGAGCGGCGCAGCATCATTCCT
Organism: Betaproteobacteria bacterium; assembly: GCA_005883665.1. Classification (GTDB taxonomy): domain Bacteria; phylum Pseudomonadota; class Gammaproteobacteria; order Burkholderiales; family SG8-39; genus VBDM01. The sequence goes on along the minus strand of VBDE01000174.1, from coordinate 2,430 downwards.
GCAGCCTCCATCTCGCGTGCCTCGGGCTCGGCCGGAAACAGCACATGCAGGGACGAGACTTCGAGCGAGAGCCGCAGTGCAGCGCGAACGAGGAGCGCCCGGGTCTCACCGTCGCGCGCGAGCAGACGGGGGCTGGTGATGGGGGAAAACGGGATTGCGCCGAGCAGCTTGGGATAGTAGGAAAGTCAGTGACGGTGATAGGCATCGTCCATCGCCCAGTCGAAGACGTACTCGCCGTAGGAATGCGACTTGGCGTAGAGGGGCATGGCACCGACGAGCGATGCGCCTTGCCACAGTGTCAGATAGCAAGGCGACCAACCCGTGCTCTCGCAGGCACACCCCGTCTCATGCAGCGCATGCAGAAATTCGTGACGCAAGAAGGGATGTCCCGCCGCGAGCGCATTCCATGCTCGCGGCTCAACGGCGCGGAGCGTATCGATAACCCTGACCGAAGGCGTGTCTTCCTTCAATCGACCCGGTCCGAGGTGGTGCCCACGGTTGCCGATTATAGAATCGATTGAACCGTCCTGAGCGCGGGGCTCGTCCGCCGATGGTAAACTTGCCGGATGGCGAGCATCGTCAGGATCGCGATTGCCCAGATCAACTGCGTCGTCGGGGACCTTGCCGGAAACGCCAACAAGATCCTCGGATACTGCGAACGTGCGCGCGCCGCAAGCGCGGACGTGATACTGACCCCGGAGCTCGCGCTGTGCGGGTACCCGCCTGAAGATCTTCTGTTGCGCGGAGGCTTCTATCGCGACTGCGACGCCGCGCTCCAGCGCCTGGCGCGCGAGGTGAGCGGCATCACGCTCGTCGTCGGCCACCCGCATGAAGACCAGGGGAAACGCCACAACGCCGCATCCGTCGTAAAAGACGGGCGGGTCGTGGCGACCTATTACAAGCACGTCCTGCCGAACTACACCGTGTTCGACGAGGAACGCTACTTCGTGCCCGGCGACTTTCCGTGCGTCTTTGAAGTTGGAGAGACCCGCTTCGGCGTGAACATCTGCGAAGACACGTGGGGACCTCAGGGGCCGCTCACGACGAGGCCGGATGCCGTCAGCATCGGAATCAACATCTGCGCGGATGCCTGGGAGGCGAAGGCGCCACAGGCGGCACGCGAGGCGGGTGCGCAGGTTCTGCTAGTGCTCAACGCCTCGCCGTATCACATGCGCAAGCAAGAGTCCCGCTACGACGTGATGCGGGAACGCGTGATCGAGACGGGTATGGCGCTCGTTTACGCGAACATGGTGGGAGGGCAGGACGAGCTGGTGTTCGACGGCGCCTCATTTGTGCTCGACGGGCGAGGGGACGTGGTATGCCAGCTCCCGGTTTTCGAGGAGATGCTGGAATTCGTGACGGTGGCCGATGGCGAACCGCAACGAGGCGCAATCGCGGAGCAGGCTTCACTCGAGTCCGAGGTGTACAAGGCGCTTTGCCTCGGGGTACGCGACTACGTCGGGAAAAACGGATTTCCTGGGGCGCTGGTCGGCCTCTCCGGCGGGGTCGACTCGGCGTTGACGCTGTGCATCGCTTGCGACGCGCTCGGACCGGAGCGGGTGCGCGCGGTCATGATGCCTTCGCAGTATACCTCCCGAGCGAGCCTCGAGGACTCGCGCGAACTCGCCAAAAATCTCAGGGTGCGCTACGACGAGATCCCCATCGGCCCCGCATTCGACGCTTTTCTCGTTTTGTTGGCGAGGGAGTTTGCGCGCCTTCCCGTGGACGCAACAGAGGAGAATCTCCAGGCGCGAATCCGCGGTACTTTGCTCATGGCTTTGTCGAACAAATTCGGAGCGATCGTGCTGACGACCGGCAACAAATCGGAGATGGCGGTTGGCTACGCGACCCTCTACGGAGACATGGCCGGTGGTTTTGCGGTGATCAAGGACATTCTTAAGACGCTGGTATACCGCTTATGCAGGCACCGGAACCGCGTGGACCGCGTTATTCCTGAACGCGTGCTGACCCGCGCCCCTTCCGCCGAGCTCAAGGCCAACCAAACCGACCAGGACACCCTTCCCCCTTATGATGTTTTGGATGCCATCGTTTCGGCTTATATGGAAAACGACTTGAGCCCGGCCGAAATGGTGGCGCGCGGATTCAGGACCGAAGACGTGAGCCGCGTCGTCGAGATGATCCACCGCAACGAGTACAAGCGCCGCCAGGCGCCGATCGGCATCCGGATCACCCACCGCGGTTTCGGCAAGGATTGGCGCTATCCGATTACATCGCGCTACCGGGAGCCGTACGAGTAGCCGGTGATGGCGCAAGCCTGATCAGGCAAGTTTCTGCACCCGTTTGTTATACTGGCGGGCAGAAGTCAACGCGGGAGCGTGGCCATGAAGAAAATCGAAGCCGTGGTGAAACCTTTTAAACTCGACGAAGTTCGCGAGGCCTTGGCCGAAGTCGGAGCTACGGGGCTGACAG
>VBDE01000378.1 GCA_005883665.1 Betaproteobacteria bacterium | reverse complement strand
GGTACGCTCGCGATCTCCACCGCGAGCTTTTGGTTCTCGCTGTCCAGGTGCTCGAGCAGCTCGGCGACGGTCGCCTCGTACTCGCCGATCAGCCGCCGTTCGGCCTTGCGCTCCTCGCTCATCCCGAAGACATCGAACGGCGTGCCGCGCAAGCCCTTCAATTTCGCGAGAATGCGGAACGCCGCCATCATCCAGGGGCCGAACTCCGACTTCCTCGCCTCACCGGTGCGCGGATCGGGCTTGTTGAAGATCGGTGGAGCAAGGTGGAATTTGAGCCTGTAGCCGCCTTCGAACATGCCTTCGATTTTTCGCGCAAACCCGGGATCGGAGTAAAGCCGCGCCACTTCGTACTCGTCCTTGTAGGCCATGAGCTTGAAGTAATTTCTTGCGACGGCCTCGGTGAGCGGGAATTTTCCTTCGGCGCCCGTCTGGTGCGCTTCCACCGAGCGCACCCGCTCGACCAGCTTGCGGTATCGCTCGGAATAGCCGCTGTCCTGGTAGCGGGTGAGGAACTCTGCCCGGCGCGCGATCAGCTCGTCGAGGTTGCGCGACAACGCCTGCGAGATCGGAATGACCTCGGCCGGAGTCGCGAGCCGCTCCACCCGCGCAAGATCGATTGCGGCGCGCCGCCCCCATAGGAAGGCCTTCCTGTTGAATTCGACGGCAACCCCGTTCAGCTCGATCGCACGAACGAGCGATCCTTCCGCGAGCGGGACCCGGCCCTTCTGGAAGGCGTAGCCGAGCATGAACATGTTGGTGGCGATGGCATCGCCCAAGAGCGCGGTGGCGAGCTTCCCGGCCGGCACGAAATCGACGTTTTTCGCGCCCGCGGCGTCGACGATGTCCGCCTGCAGGTCGGTTCCGGGAAGCTGCCAGTCGGGGTTCTTCACGAAATCGGCGGTCGGCGATACCGTCGCATTGACGAGCACCTTGGTGCGCTTGTCGTTCATCTTCGAAAGTGCCTCGGAGCCCGAAGTCACGACGAGATCACAGCCGAGTACGAGGTCGGCGGCGCCGGTGCCGACGCGCACCGAATGGAGTTCCTCGGGCGAGGGCGCGATCCTCACGTGCGACATCACCGGGCCGAATTTTTGAGCGAGGCCGCTCATGTCGAGCACGGTGGCGCCCTTGCCTTCGAGGTGCGCCGCCATCGCCAAGATCTGGCCGATGGTGATCACGCCCATTCCGCCGATTCCAGTGACGAGGACCCCGAAGGGGCGATCGAGAGCGTTCTGCCTCGGTTCCGGCAGGAACGCAAATTCCGCTTCCCCTTCCGAAGAGGCCGCCTTGCCCTTCTTCAGAATGCCGCCTTCGACCGTGACGAAGCTCGGGCAGAATCCCTTCAGGCAGGAGTAGTCCTTGTTGCACGAGGACTGGTTGATGGTGCGCTTGCGACCGAACTCGGTCTCGAGAGGCTCGACCGAAAGGCAATTCGACTGGACGCTGCAATCGCCGCAGCCTTCACAGACCGTCTCGTTTATGACCACGCGCCTGGACGGGTCGGGGAATTCGCCGCGCTTCCTGCGCCGGCGTTTCTCGGTGGCGCAGGTTTGCACGTAGATGATCGCCGACACGCCTTTTTTCTCGCGCAGCTCGCGCTGCACCGCGTCGAGCTCCTCGCGCGGACGGATCGTTGTTCCGGTAGCCCAGTTGAGTCCCGCCGGCAACGGCTCTTTCTCGTCCACGACCGCGACGATCGGGCTCACGCCCTCGGCGGCGATTTGGCGCGACACCGTCCCCGGGTCGAGCGGCCCGTCGAAGGGCTGGCCGCCGGTCATCGCCACCGCGTCGTTGTAGAGGATCTTGTAGGTCATGCTGACGCCGGCTGCGACCGCGGCGCGGATCGCGAGCAGCCCCGAGTGGTAGTAGGTGCCGTCACCGATGTTGGCGAACACGTGCGGGCATTCGGTGAACGGCGCCTGCCCGATCCAGGGCGCGCCTTCGGCGCCCATGTGGGTGAAGGTCGAAGTGTTGCGGTCCATCCAGACCGCCATGAAGTGGCAGCCGATTCCGGCCATGGCCCGGCTCCCCTCCGGAACCTGGGTCGAGGTGTTGTGCGGGCAGCCGGAGCAGAAGTAGGGCAGGCGGGCCGCCACGACGCGGGGTTTTGCAAGTGCCTTCTCCTTGAAGTCGAGATAGGCGACCCGCTCGCGGTAGCGCTCGCCTAGCGCGCGATCCAGCCCGAGTTTGGCGAGGCGGGACGCGAGCGCCTTGGCGATCAATGCAGGCGACAGCTCGTAGTGCGCGGGCAGCAGCCAGTTCCCCGCGGGCTTGCCTTCGGCGATCGACCATTCGCCGTTGTCGTCGAACTTGCCGACCACGCGTGGCGGGCGCAGGCCCTCGCGCCAGTTATACAGCTCCTCCTTGATCTGGTACTCGATGACTTGGCGCTTTTCCTCGACGACGAAGATCTCTTCGAGTCCTTCGGCGAAGCGCCGCGCCCCCTGCGGCTCGAGCGGCCAGCTCATCGCCACCTTGTAGACGCGGATGCCGGCCTCGCGCGCGAGCGCTTCGTCGATGCCTAGATCGGCGAGCGCCTGCATGGTGTCGCCGAACGACTTCCCCGTGGTCACGATCCCGAGGCGCGCACGCGGGGAGTCCCAGACGATTCGGTCGAGCTTGTTCGCGCGGCAGTAGGCGAGCGCCGCGTACACCTTGTAGTCGAGCAGCCGCGCTTCCTGCTCGAGAAAGGCGTCGGGCCAGCGGATGTTGAGACCCCCCGGCGGCATGGCGAAGTCGGCCGGCATGACGATCTTCACGCGCTGCGGGTCGGTCTCCACCACGGCGCCCGACTCGACGACGTCGGTCACGCACTTGAATGCCACCCAGCAGCCGGAGAATCGCGACATGGCGATGCCGTGCAGGCCGAGGTCCAGATATTCCTGGACGTTCGACGGATTGAGAACCGGGATGCAGCAGGCCTTGAATATGTGCTCGCTCTGGTGCGCCAGGGTCGAGGATTTTGCCGCGTGATCGTCGCCCGCGAGCACGAGCACGCCGCCGTGCTTGGAGGTGCCTGCGGAGTTAGCGTGCTTGAAGACGTCGCCACAGCGATCCACGCCGGGACCCTTGCCGTACCAGATGGAGAACACGCCGTCGTACTTCGCGCCCGGATACAGGTTGACCTGCTGGGTGCCCCAGATCGAGGTGGCGGCGAGGTCTTCGTTGACGCCCGGCTGGAATTTGACGTGATGCTCGTCGAGGAACTTCTTCGCCTTCCAGAGCGCCTGGTCGAATCCGCCGAGCGGCGAGCCGCGATACCCGGAAATGAATCCGGCGGTGTTCAGGCCCGCGGCGAGATCGCGGACCCGCTGCAGCATCGGCAGGCGCACCAGCGCCTGCGTACCGGTCATGAAGGCGCGCCCGGACTGCAGCGCGTATTTATCGTCGAGGGTGACTTCGTGATGGGGGGCTGGGGCGTTCATGCGTTCCTGTGTCGGGTCGCTCGGGCGTGAAGCGGAGCATGCCTCTCATTTTACCCGCCTTGATTTTGACCGGACGCAGGCGGGCGGGTTCGGGGATCTCAGACGGCGAGCCGGCGCCCGGTGCTGTGCTCGTTTCCGCCGGGTTTCACCTGCAAGTCGGG
>VBDE01000377.1 GCA_005883665.1 Betaproteobacteria bacterium | reverse complement strand
ATCGAGGGCGACGAACACCCGTTGCGGGCCGTTCTGGAAATACCAGCGGCCTTCGGAATCCGACGCATAATTCCTGCCGATGAACTCCCTCACCGCGGCATGGGCGATGCGCTCGAAGCGTCCCGCGACGGTCTTGATCATCCAGCTTCCGCGCCGGTCGAGCGAGAGCCAGCCGTACACCGCCGGCACGTCCGGCCACTTCAGCATCGATCGCAATACGATCTCGTCCATCGGGGCTCTGGTATGCTCGAAGTCTAATCCATCAGCGGATCGCCCCGAATGAAGCGCGAGGATTTCACCTTCGTCCACAGCTTGCGGGTGCGCTGGGCGGAAGTCGACCGGCAGGACGTGGTCTTCAACGGGCACTATTTTCTCTACTTCGACGTCGCCGTCGCGGAATACTGGCGCGCGGTCGGATTTCGCTATCCGGAGGATCTCGTCGAGAAATTCGGCACGGACATCTATGCCGTAAAGGCGAGCGCCGAGTACCACGGATCGGCCACCTACGACGAGCTGATCGACATCGGCTGCCGCGTCGGCCGCATCGGCCGCTCCTCGATGCAGCTCGTGTTCGGCATCTGGCGCGGCGCCGAGCACATCACGAGCGGCGAGCTCATTTACGCCAACGCCGATCTGAAAACGAGGAAATCGGCCCCGTGGCCCGAGCCGATCAGGCAGGCGATCCTCGAGTTCGAGCGCACCCAGCCTGAAATTTCATGAATGCCGGAAAACCGAAATATTGTTTCGAAGATTTTCATGTCGGCTTGGTGATCGAGCAGCCCGGTCCCACTCTCACGCGCGACGACATCCTCGAGTTCGCCCGGCGCTACGATCCGCAGCCCATCCACCTCGACGAAGAGGCCGCGAAGCGCTCGATCTACGGCGGACTGATCGCGAGCGGCTGGCAGACGGCGAGCCTCACCACGCGCATGATGTGCGATTCGTATCTGCTCGATTCGAGCAGCCTGGGCTCGCCCGGAATGAAGGAAGTGAGCTGGCCGAGGCCGGTGCGCCCGGGCGATACGCTGCGGCTGCGCATGACGGTGCTGGAAACGAAGCCCTCGACGAGCAAGCCCGACCGCGGCTCGGTGCTGCACCGCTGGGAGGTCTTCAACCAGGCGGGCGAGCCGGTATTGCGCATGGAAGGCATCGGGATGTTCAAGCGGCGCAACCCCGCCTGAATCGGGCACCGGCCAGCCTACGGCAGGCGGTACAAGAGCAGCCGGTAGGTCTTGTAGCGCTCGAACACTTCCTTACTGCGATGGCCGGAGAAATACTTGTAATTCACCCGGTCCAGTTTCTTGCGCAGCAGCTTGAGCGCGAGCCGCGCGAGCAGCGGATAGCGGCCCTCGATGTAACGCCCGATCGTGAGCGTGGCCGGCTTGATCCTCTTCATCAGCAGATCGTTCACCAGCTCCATGTTGGGACTGACGCGACGCGTGATGTCCTCGTCCTTGACGAGGACGAAGGGCGTTTGCTTTATCGTGGCGTAGAAGTCCTTCAGCGGATGGCCGCCGCCGAAGCCGGGATCGAGGGACGCGCTCTCGGGTGCATCGCTCTTGAAGAAATCGGAGATGAGCAGCAGCGCTCCGGGCTTCAGGATCGCCTGAAGAATCGGCAGGGAAGCCGACGGCGAAATGTACTGGAAGCTTTCGCTGAACAAGGCGACATCGTAATGGCGCCGGCATTGCTCGACCGGAAAATCCTCGAATCCGCACTCGAAGATCCGGGATCGATCGCCTGGGTGATCCGCGAGTTTCCGGCGCACCGCGTCGGCAAGGTCCCTGGCCGGGATGACGCCGTCCGCGCTATAGCCGCGGTCGAGCA
>VBDE01000376.1 GCA_005883665.1 Betaproteobacteria bacterium | reverse complement strand
CAGTCGTGGGCGTGCCCGCGGGCACGACCACTCCGTGCCAGGTGATCGCCTCGAATCCGGCGAGCGCCGCTTCGTCCAGCGTCGGCAAGTCCGGCGCCGCGGGCGAGCGCTTGCGGCTCGTCACCGCGAGCGCTCGAAGCTTGCCGTCCTCCACGTGCGGCAGCGCGGGCGGCATGGTCGAGAACATGAGCTGCACCTGGCCGCCGAGCAGATCGGCAAGCGCCGGGGCGGCGCCTTTGTAGGGCACGTGCACGAGTTTCACTCCCGCCATGGAGTTGAACAGCTCGCCCGCGAGGTGCGCCGGCGTGCCGTGGCCGGATGAAGCGAAGTTGATCTCGCCCGGCCTTGCTCTTGCGAGCGCGATCAGCTCCTTCACCGTCCGCGCCGAAAGCGACGGATGAACGACGAGCACGTTGGGCGTGGACGCGGCGAGCGTGACCGGCGCGAGATCCTTGATCGGATCGAAGGGCATCTTGCCGAAGAGGCTCGCGTTGATCGCGAGCGGACCCGCCGAGCCCATCAGCAGCGTATATCCGTCGGGCGCGCTCTTCGCGACGATGTCGGTGCCGATGTTGCCGCCCGCGCCGGGCCGGTTGTCGACCACCACCTGCTGTGCGACGCGCTCGGCGAGCTTCTGCGCGATCGAGCGCGCGATGATGTCGGTGCCGCCGCCCGGCGGGAAGGCCACGACGAAGCGGACCGGCTTGGCGGGATAGGCCTCCGCCGCCGCGGCCGCGTGCAGCGCCGATACCGCGAGCGCGGCCGACAGTGACGCGGCAGCGCGCAGGCTCATGCGCATTTCCCGGTCTTCCGGGTCACCGCTTCTTCGCCGCGGTCTTCTTGCCGTGCTTCGCGAAATATTCGCGCGCGATCCTGAATCCGCCCAGCGCCGCCGGATACCCGCAGTAGATGGCCGAGTGCAGCAGAATCTCGCCGATCTCCCTCTTCGTCACGCCGTTGCGGATGGCGCCGTCGAGATGGAGCTCCAGTTCCTCGGCCTTGCCCAGCGCGACCAGCATCGCGATATTCAGCATGCTTCGGATCCGGCGCGGCAGCCCCGGGCGAGACCACACCATTCCCCAGGCCGATTTGGTCGCGAGCATCTGCATAGGCATGGTGAACGCGTCGGCGGTCCTGAGCTGCTTTTCGACGTACGCCGCGCCCAGCACCCGCTTGCGCAATTTCAGTCCCTGCTCGAACAGCTTGTCTCTCATTTCAACGCTCCCCAAAGTTCGACCACCCGAACGACCGCCGCACGGATCGAATTTTCTGTCGCTCCATTGTCTGATAGAGTGCGACGGTCACGATAATCGAAAGAACAGATCGGTACAATGTCTCACCTCCGGCGTTATGCGCAACGCAGGCTCCTTTTCCTTTACCTCCGTTGGACGCTACAATGAGGAGCGCATGTCAACGATGATCCTCCGCGGTCTCGCGAGGGGAGAAGAAACAACAACAGGGCCCCACCCATGAACCAGCTGCGCGCAGGCCTTTCAGTGAGCGGCGCCTTCTTGCTCGCCGCCCTCTTGGGCGCGGCTCCGCCTGTCCGCGCCCAGGGCGACGCCTCGCGGGCGACCCCGCCGCCCGGCAAGGCGCTGGTGTTCGTCTTTCGGAGCGAGCGCGAAACGGTAGCCGCGCTGGTGCCGGTGTTCGTGAACCTAGCGCGCGTCGGCGACCTTGCGAACGGCACCTTCGCCGTCGCAACCGTCAGCCCCGGAAGGACTTTCCTGCGCGTCGGCGATCAGGCGGTGGCCACGTACACGCTCGAGGTCGCGGCGAACCAAAGCTATTTCGTGCGGGTCGAGGCCGTCCCCGGCGTGAGGCCGGTGCAGACAGAAGTGCGCATAGTGAGCGAAGTCGAAGGTCGCCGCTTCCTCGCGCAAATGCGCCCGGTCGGGGCCGCGCCTCCGGCGATCGCCGCGCCGCGCGTTCCGCCGCCGGCCCCGGTCGTCGCGCCGCGCGTTCCACCGCCGCCGGCCCCGGTCGTCGCACCGCGCGTTCCACCGCCACCGGCCCCGGTAGTCGCCGCACCGCGCGTTGAGCAGCCGCGCCCCCCCGGCTGGAACTTCGCGCTGATCGCGAGCACGGGCGCGTTCAAGATGGCCAACCGCAACCAGACGGTCGTCAGCGCA
>VBDE01000308.1 GCA_005883665.1 Betaproteobacteria bacterium | reverse complement strand
CGCGAAGTACGGGATCCTCACCGAGCTGCTGCCTCCGGAGAAGCTCGTCGCCGCCAACGGCTGGATCGAAGGGCTGACGGTCGTTTCGATCATCCTCGGAACGGTGCTCGGCGGAGCGCTGATCAGCCCGCGAATCGCCAGCGTGCTGCTCGCCATCGACATACCGCGCATCGACACCGGCATCGAAACCCCGGCCGAGGCCGCGATCATCGTCATCGCCGCAATTTACGTCATTGCCGCGATTTTCAACCTCTTCATCCCCGATACCGGCGCGCGCTACGGCCAGCAGCAGACCAATCCCCTGCTGTTGATGCGCGATTTCTACACCTGCTTCACCGCGCTCTGGAAGGACAAGCTGGGGCAGATCTCGCTTGCGGTGACCACGCTGTTCTGGGGAGCGGGGGCGACCTTGCAGTTCCTCGTGCTGCAATGGGCAGCGGTTCACCTCGGGCTTCCGCTGGACAAGGGCGCGCTCCTCCAGGGGATCACGGCGGTAGGCGTCGCGCTCGGCGCGGTGATCGCGGGACGCTTCATTTCCCTCAAGCGCTCCGTGGACGTGCTGCCGGCCGGCATCGCGATGGGCATAGTGGTCATCGGGATGATCTTCGTGACGAGCACGCCGGTCGTCTACGCTCTGCTGATCGTAATCGGCGCCATGGCGGGTTTCTTCGTCGTGCCGATGAATGCGCTGCTGCAGCACCGCGGTTACGTGCTCCTCTCGGCCGGCCATTCGATCGCCGTGCAGAATTTCAACGAGAACATCTCGATCCTCCTGATGCTCGCCCTCTATTCCGCGATGATCAAGGCCGACGTTCACATCAACACCATCATCGTGTCCTTCGGCGCGTTCGTCGTGGCCGCGATGCTCGCGGTGATGCTGCGCCACCGGTACAACCAGAGCCGCGGCGATTCGCTGCACCTCATCGGAATGAAAACCAGCAGGCAACGCGGATATCCTTGATTTTCCGCCGGGGCGCCCCCACGTCGTGCAGACCATGGGCGCCAATCCGGTACTCGATGACGGTTCGCCGCGGCCGGCTTCCCCGGCGCGCGGCGAAGGTGACCTGCTCGACGCCTATTCCGCTGCGGTGGTCGCGGCGTCCGAACGCGTCAGCCCCGCCGTCGTTCACGTCGAGGTCGCTCAGGTCCCGCGCCCGGCCGAGGGCGAGGCGCCGCGCCGCGGCAGCGGCTCGGGATTCGTGTTTACGCCCGACGGCTTCATCCTCACCAACAGCCATGTGGTGCACGGCACGCGCGCTATCCAGGTGAGCTTCGCCGACGGCGCGGGCTTCGATGCGGATTTGGTTGGCGACGATCCCGATACCGACGTCGCGGTGATCCGCATCGGCGGGCACCAGCTTTCCACGGCAGCGCTGGGAAGCTCGCGCGGCCTGCGCGTCGGCCAGCTTGCGATTGCGATCGGCAATCCCTACGGCTTTCAGCACACCGTGACGGCCGGCGTGGTGAGCGCGCTCGGCCGCAGCCTGCGGGCAACGACCGGACGCCTGATCGACGACGTAATCCAGACCGATGCAGCGCTCAATCCGGGCAACTCGGGTGGGCCGCTCGTGAACTCCCGGGGCGAAGTGATCGGCGTCAACACCGCGATCATTCCGTTCGCTCAGGGAATCTGCTTTGCCACGGCCATCGATACGGCCAAATGGGTGGTGGAGCAGCTCCTGCGTTTCGGGCGGGTGCGCCGCGGCTACATCGGCGTGGGCGGCGCGACCACCCCTCTTTCGCGCCGTGCCGTGCGCTTTCACGACCTCGCGGCCGGGGCGGGAGTGCGCGTCGAGTCGATCGAGCCCGGCGGCGCCGCCCAGCAGGCGGGAATCGAGCCGGGAGACGTCATCATCGGCTATGACGGAGAAAACGTCGCGGGAGTCGACGAGCTGCACCGGCTGCTCAGCGCGGAGCGGATCGGCAAGACCACGAAAGTGACGCTCCTGCGCCGCACGCAAAAGCTCGATCTGCCGATCCGCGCCGCGGAACTGCCACCGAGGCCGTAGACGTTCAGAGCACGACGGGCTTGTCCGGCAGCTCGTTCCGCCTGTCGCCCGAAGGCGGAAAGTGCGCAGCCAGCAAGTCGCTGATCGCGCGCACGCCGAGCACCACACCTCGCTCGAACTGACCGCGCGCGAACTCCTGCTGCATTTCGCCGCAGATCGCTTCCCAGGCGGCCGTCCCGACCTTGCGGTGTCCCAGACGCCGAGGCGACCGAACCACTCCACCGCGCGCCCGCGGGACTGGACGCCGCGAAGGAGTTCGCCCAAGGGCAGCGAAGCCTCGACGGCGAAGCGCAGCTGGCCGCCGTGGCGCCGCTCCTCTTCGCCGATCGCTTTTTCGATGGCGCGCAGGACCGGGCCCGGAAACGCGCGTTTCACCGCCC
>VBDE01000307.1 GCA_005883665.1 Betaproteobacteria bacterium | reverse complement strand
GAACAGGCGCCTGAAGATCGCATCGGTCACGACGAGCGCGACGAACAGCAGGAATATGGTCTGGAAATCGATCGCGTGATGAACGCCTTTGATGATCACTCCCGACTGCGGCGCAGGCAGGCCTTCTCCCTCGATCAGCTTCATGACCGCGTCGGTTCCAGCGGCGATGCCGCCGTAGAAATCGCCGGAGCGGAAATGCGGCGCGATCACGTCGCTCACGATCCGCTTGGCGATGACATCGGGAATCGCGCCCTCGAGACCCGTGCCGACTTCGAAACGAAGTTTCCTGTCGTTCTTGGCGACGACCAGAATGACGCCGTCCTCAGCGCGCGCGCGGCCGATTTTCCAGGCGTCGGCGACGCGGATCGAGTACTCCTCGATGGTCTCGGGCTGTGTCGAGGGCAGCATCAGCACCGCAACCTGGCTGCCTTTGCCGCGCTCGAAGGCGGCGAGCCGCGACTCGAGATCCCGGAGCTGCTGCGCCGAGAGCGTGCCGGTGAGATCGGTGACGTGCGCCTTGAGCGGCGGCACCGCCACCTCGGCGCGCGTGGAGCCCAAACCCGCGAGGAGAACGCCGGCCGCGACTAGGCCGAGCCAGCGCTTGAGCATGGCGGGCTACTGCTTCGCCGGCGCGCCGGCCTTGCCGAAATCGACCGTCGGCGGCTTCGAGATCGCCTTTTCGTCCTCGACGCTGAAGCTCGGCTTGAGCTGGTAGCCGAACAGCATCGCGGTCAGGTTGACCGGAAACTGGCGCACGAGCACGTTGTATTCCTGCACCGCCTTGATGTAGCGGTTGCGCGCGACCGTGATGCGGTTCTCCGTGCCTTCGAGCTGCGCCTGCAGGTCGCGGAAGTTCGCGTCCGACTTGAGCTGGGGATAATTCTCGGCGACGAGCAGGAGCCGCGAGAGAGCGCTCGTCATTCCCGCCTGCGCCTGCTGGAAGCGCCGGAACGCCGCTTCGTCGTTGAGGAGCTCGGGCGTCGCCTGGATGCTGCCGACGCGGGAGCGCGCCTCCGTGACCTGGATCAGGACTTGTTGTTCCTGCGCCGCGAATCCCTTCACCGTATTGACGAGATTGGGAATCAGGTCGGCGCGCCGCTGATACTGGTTGACGACCTCGGACCAGGCCGCTTTGACCTGTTCGTCGCCGCGCTGGATGTCGTTGTAGCCGCAGCCTGCCAGCGT
>VBDE01000306.1:4200-5591 GCA_005883665.1 Betaproteobacteria bacterium | reverse complement strand
GATGGACTGGCTGCGCGAGGCGCATCATGGGCAGGTCTTTCGCCTGCTCGCGCAGGATCTGTCGGGCGTGCTCGGCGTCGAGCGCCTCGCGGACGATCTCTCCGATCTCGCCGACGTCATGCTGCAGGTGACCCTCGAGCTGTGCTGGACGCAACTGCGCGTGCGCCATCGGGACGAGCCGCGTTTTGCGATCGTCGGGTACGGCAAGCTCGGCGGCAAGGAACTGGGCTACGCCTCCGATCTCGATCTCATCTTTCTTTACGAGGATTCCGACGATCGGGCTCCGGAAATCTACGCGCGCCTCGCGCAGCGTCTGAGCGGCTGGCTCACCAGCCGCACTGCGGCGGGTGTGCTCTTCGACATCGACCTTCGGCTGCGGCCGGAGGGCGGGAGCGGGCTCCTCGTCAGCTCGATCGACGCTTTCCGCCGGTACCAGCGCGAAGCGGCCTGGACCTGGGAGCACCAGGCGCTCACGCGGGCGCGCTTCTGCGCGGGCGAGGTGACGGTCGGCGCGGAGTTCGAGGAGGAGCGGCGCTCGATTCTGCGGACCGAGCGCGATGAAGCGAAACTGCGCGAGGACGTGCTGTCGATGCGGGAGCAGCTCCTCCAGGGCCACCCTAACGAGAGCGATCTGTTCGACCTCAAGCACGACCGCGGCGGCATGATCGACATCGAATTCATCGTGCAGATGCTGGTGCTCGCTCACGCGCATCGCCGTCCCGAGCTCACCGCCAACGCCGGCAACATCGCCCTGCTGAAGCTGGCCGCGAAGCTGGGATTGATTCCCGGCGATTCCGCCGACGCGGTGGCCGACGCCTACCGGGAATGCCGCCGCCGGCAGCACCGGCTGCGCCTGAACGGCGCGAAGTACGCGCGCGTGCCCGCGAGGGAGGTGCAACACCACATCGACGCGACGCGTGCGCTTTGGCGGAGGGTGTTCGGGAGGGAGTGACAGTCGTGTCCCGCATGAAGTGCCGTCAAAAAACTCCGGAGAATTGCACGCCAAAGCCTATTGCGTTGTATTCCGGATTGTGGGGGTTTAAGCCTTGGCCGTTCGACACGTGCATACCCCTGAGGATCACGGACAAGTCCTGCCTGTCGTTCAATCTGTAAGAAAGAGTGGGGCCGTACCGGAACATGAACTCATAACGGGAAGCGCCTGCTGGGAAATCTCTGTCGTAGAGAAGGACGCCCGCGCTCCCATCCAGCGAAGCCGACACGTTCCCGCTGCGCGCGAGCCCGACCCGCGCTGCTAGAACGGGTCCCACACCGGACGCGGTACTGTCGTAGCTTTTGTCTATGAGCGTGCCCGCTTCGAGTGAGCCCGTCCTATAGGATATGGTTCCGCGAGCGCGGGACACCGTGAGGCCTCCATAGAGCTTGAAATCTCC
>VBDE01000306.1:0-4175 GCA_005883665.1 Betaproteobacteria bacterium | reverse complement strand
GTGCTCGACCGGCCCAAGCTCCTCCAGCTCAACTACGATTTCCCGCCCGGCCTGCGTCTCCGGCAAGACATTCGCCTTTTCCTGAGCCTGGCATGAAGCGTTCCCGGTCAACGCCGGGAGCAGCAACATTGAAAGCACCGCTGGAGCGGGACACGTCCAGCGTGCACGCGGGTGTCTCATGGCTTGTGACGCTGTTGGGGGTCAGATAGCTAGAAGTCAGAACCTGAAGCACCAATGCCACGGTTCATAATCGTAACCATACGGATTGTCCGCTGGAAATGAGAGAGCGAAACCAAACCGGCCCGCGTTCTTCGACAGCCACCGAAACGCCCTGGTTTTTTCGAACTCGGGCTCAAGAGGCGCCACACCCTCGTCGGTAGTCACATCAAGTGCCAGACCAGAGTGGTGCTCGCTGTAACCAGGAGGGGCGCTTACGCAAAGAATTGCGTCCAGGGACAAGCCTTCGGCCAACTTGGCGCGGATTATTTCTGCTTGGCGATCAACGCTTCGGAAAGCCGAAACGATCTTGATGATTACGCCATCGGAAAGCGCCGCGGCGCTCATCTCCCGCCACTTCGCAGCCGCCGCGGGCGCAAGCATGTGTTCTCTGCCGTCGTCCCCTGTGGCTGCGACGACCAACTCTTGCGCCTCGGGATGCAAAACCAAAGATCGTGCCGCGATCAGATCCGTCGTTATCTCGAGGGAAGCCAGGACCGACCTGATTCGCTCAGGGCATTCGATCAGTGTCGGCATCCGGTTTGAGGTCTAAGGTCTGCGACGGCGACGACGAGTCACAGGTGAATTCTAAACCGGAGACCATCCTTCCTGCCGTATTGCACCGGGTATTGGAAGCGTTCAAACAGGACGCCCCCATTCGCTTCGACGACTCTTCGCGACGCAAGGTTTTCAGGCTCCATCGTGATCTCGACGTATGCCAGCCCTTCCTCTCGCGCGCGCAGCAGCATCAATCGCAGCGCCGACGTGGCGTATCCCAGTCCCGTCTTCCAAGGCACGACCGCGTACCCAATATGTCCGAGCACATGCGAGGGCAGGGACGAGGTTCCGGGTCGCCACCTGAACCCGATCGATCCGCAGAATTCGCCATCCCAAAGCCAGAGATGGTAACCGGGCAAGCGTGGCGCGGACGAGCCGTCCGGCAACGTGATCGGCGGGCCCTTCGCCTCTCGATCGGTAAGTTGGTCGATAAACACTTGCGGGTCTTTGTCGATCTGCGCAAGCTCCTCGATAGCGGCTGCAGTACCTTTTATGTTGTCGGGCGACCATCCACGCTTGAGCGCGGCGACATATCCCGGAAGGTGATACAGACTGGGACGTACGAGCTCAATCGGGCTAGTCGATTCTGGCATCGCGGTTCCCGGAGGGGTTTGACGCCCTTTGCGCTAGGAGATCAACGTAGGCGCCTTGTATCAACTGGGTCGACTGCACGCCGAGCCGCTCCATGAGAATGTGGGCCTCTCGAATGCCGCTCTCAGCTGCTTCGCCATCTTCGAGTACCACCTCCAACTCGAGGAAGCTGCCCAGTCCCTCGACCTGGTCCAGATGGATCCGCGTTCGTCCAGCGAGAAATAGAGTTCGGTGTTTTCGCACTCTGCCCGCCTGGCCGTACGCCAGTGAAAGCGACTCGCGCAACGTATCCGGGGCGGATGTTGGTGACAGAAGATAGAACGATTCCTTCGGACCTTGCTGGTCAGCTCCCGCAGCTTCAGCCTGCCGGATTCACACCGGAAGAAAGTGTCGTCCTGCGTGATTTCAATGGGGCCTTTGTCCGCGACAGCCGCAGCCTTTTGACGGATGGCCTCCACGTTTGAGACGCGGGCCTTTATTTCGACGTTGCGGGCCATGGGGGCGTCTACCGTTCAGAGGGCCGCATTTGCCAGCTTCTCGAGTGCCGGCCGGCTAGGATCGAAGCTTCCCGCTGTCGGGAAATTGGGGTAACGCGTATGGGTGCATCAGGTGGAGCGCCTTCTTGAACGTCCCACTCGAGAGTCTCTTTGATAGTGTCCAAGATCGGCCGGTAGGTCAACCCCGTTGCAATCGCTTTTTGGTTGTCGCCCAGAAAAAGACCACCAGACTCCTCGTCGTTCTCAGGAATCCAGAGCGGAAGCTCCGTCCATGCTTCGGCACCTGCGGCGATCAGCTCTTCGTCTGAAACCCAGTTAAGGCGCGAATTGCATCCAACTGCGCTGCGGCACGCCTCTAGAAACTGTTGCATCGTCAGCAACGACTTCGGGCCAACCGCATTGAAGTACCCTGTGCGCTGCCCCTCGCTCAAGCGCACACACCAATCGGCGAGATCGCGCGCGTCGATGAACTGGATTGGACGCTCCGGGCGCCCGGGCGCGAGCACCTCGCCCCCTTGTGCGATCCGGCGCGGCCAGTACGTGAACCGGTCCGTCGGGTCGTGTGGGCCGACGATAAGGCCTGGTCGCAGGTGCGTGACTCGCCCTCGAAACGCAGCCTCAAGCGCCTCTTCGGAACGGGCTTTGAGCGGGCCGTAGCCATCATTTCCTTCAGCCAGGGGCGCGGTCTCATCGTACGAGCGCCGGGCCGGAAACCCTGCATAAGCAGAAATGCTAGAGATGAACGTGTAGTGCTCGATCCGCCGATCCAGAATCTTTGCAATCGTGCACGCCTGCCCTGGAGTGTAGGTGGATGTGTCGATCACGGCATCAAAACGCGTTCCGCTGAGGGCAGATAAGTCGCCATCACGGTCGCCACGCAGTTTCTCAACCTTCGGAAAGAGATTCGGATTCTGTCGCCCTCGGTTGAAAAGCGTAACGCTGTGCCCTCGGGCCAACGCCGACTCCACCACGTGCCGGCCGAGAAACACCGTTCCGCCGAGGACAAGAATTTTCACTACCCTGCTCCTGTCCCTGGCGCTCGAGAAAGCCGCCTACTCATTTCCCTACCACCGCAGCACCAACGGTACGGCGGGCCGAAAATCATGGAACCCGCCCGACGTCGCGCCGTCCCAATCCAGTTCAAGATGATGCTCGGCGGCCGGCTTCAATCCGAGGACGCCAAGGCCGCGAAGCATGCTGAGACCCTGGGAAGGTCGGGGTGCTTCCGGGCCACACACCGTAACCCTGGTCAATCGCCGGCGTTCGCCGCGATGCTCGCGCGGCGGCTGGCGCTCGGATGGCGCCCTTACCGGCGGTTGCGACACGTAAAGGAAAACAAGAGGCTCGTGCCACATGAACCGCGGCGTCACGATAGGGATGTTAGTGCCCTCCGGGAGGAACGGCGCTGCGTACGGCCACGTTTCGACCGGAACCTCGCCGTTCTCGGAGCGGAGCGCGACGCCAAATGGCGAGGCCCCGGTCTCTCGCCAGCGAACGCGCTCCCAAAGTCCGAGTGGACGGACGACTTCAGACTGCAGGTCATCGTCGTCATGCCGCCACAAAAGCTCGAGGTAGGCGTTGTCGAAGAACGCACACGCGTTGGCGGTACCCTGGCCCTGATGGATACGGCGGCGACCAAACTGCAGTCCGAAGTCAGCCAGAGCGCGCTCGGCGGCGTGCGGATTTTCAACGCAGATGAACACGTGATCGACGGCCAGCGGCATTAGGCGTCATCGAGATTCATGCGGAACTCGACGCCGTGACTCTCGAAGCCGAGGCGCCGATAAAGCTCGTGGACTTTCGGACGCGATGTCCGGCTTGTGGCGATGAGTTTGTAGCACCCCGCCTCCCGCGCCGCGGCGATCACTTCCTGCACGAGCCTCGTGGCGAGTCCACCACCTCGCTGCGACTCGTCGACATAGACATCTTCGAGCAACCCAAACGGCGCGCCGTGCAAGTCATTGCGCATGACATATAGGTAGGCTCGGGCGATCTCTCCCTCACCGCCGCTGATCGAGAAGCGGATGCCATGCGCCGTTTGAATTCTTCGATCGATCTTCACGCAGCCGACTCCGTCACGCGCGCTTGCGCAGGAAGACATGGGTCGCGCGTTCGCCCGCGACGTACTTCGCGCACTCATAGCCCAAGGCGCGCGTATCGATACCGCTCAAGAGATGCTCCCCGGAACCGAGTAAGACAGGCCGGAGGGCGAGATGCAGCTCGTCAATCAGTGCGGCGCGCAGATACTGCCGAATGGTGGATACGCCGCCACCGAGGCGGACGTCGCGGCCGCCCGCTGCAGCGCTCGCCTGC
>VBDE01000173.1 GCA_005883665.1 Betaproteobacteria bacterium | reverse complement strand
ATTTCTCTTCGTCTTTGCCGGAATCGAGGCCGCGCTCGCGCTGATGCGCGACATGCTGTCCGCCGACAGGCAGGCACTCGTTCAGTCGCTCGCAACCGTACAGCAAGCGGCCCCCGCCGACCCCCTGCTCAGGATGATCCCGACCACGGCGCAGATGCTCCTCGGTTTCTTCCTGCCCTTCGCGCTGGCTTTCGTGGCAGTCCCGCTCGAGTCCTTCGTCTACTCGCTGCGCACCGTCGGCGGAGCGTTCCTGGTGATGCTCATTCGCGCGACCGCTTTCGTCTTGCGCGTTCTCGGCTACCTGATCCGGCAGCTGTGCAGGGTGTTGATCGCCGTGTACGACGTCACAATCGTGCTGCCGCTTCTCGTCGAGCGCCTGGTCAAGGCTGCCCGCTCGGACGGCGACGCATCGGAATCGCGCCCCGTCAAGCGCGCCGCATAATGAGGGCGATCATGGTCAAACGCTTGCTCCTCGCCTCGCTGCTCGTGTTGTCGGCATCGACTTGCACCGACCAGCGCAGCCACACCCAGGCCGTATACATGCTGATCGACACCTCCGGAACCTACGCGCAGGAGGTCGGCAAGGCGCAGCGCATCATCAATTACCTGCTCGGCACGCTGCAGTCGGGGGATTCGCTCGCCGTGGCGCGGGTGAAAACGCGCAGCTTCAGCGAGAAGGACATCATCGCGAAGGCCACCTTCGACAGCCGCCCGTCACAGGCGAACGCGCAGAAGCGCGCCTTCAAGGACAAAATCGACGCCTTCGTCAAGTCGGTGGCAGGCAGCGCCTACACCGATATCACCGGCGGCCTCATCCAGGGCGGGATGTATCTGAACGAGACCGGAGCGGGAAGGAAGACCATCCTCATCTTCTCCGACATGCAGGAGGAGCTCGACAAGGTCACGATCCGCGATTTCCCGATCAACCTTAAGGACATCCGGGTCGTGGCGCTCAACGTCGTCAAGCTCAAGACCGACAACATCGATCCGCGGCGCTACATGGGGCGGCTCGAGGCCTGGCAGAAGCGGATCGAGAAGGCCGGGGCCTCCGAGTGGGTCCTCATCAACGACATCGAGCACCTCGACCGGATGCTGCAGAGCTAGCGGCCGGGGCTCCCCGGCATCGCGTCACTTCTTGCCCTGCGTGAATTGCGCGCTGGCCTTCTCGAAGGCTTTGCGCATCGCCGCCCAGGCCTCGTCCGCGCCGCGAGTGAGCTCCATCCAGGCCTCGCCCGAGGCCGCCTGCACCTTGCGCAACTGTTCCCTCGCCTGGTCCTGATGCTGGCGGATCGCGGCGAGCTGCTTCCCATACTCCGCGCGCATGCTCGCCTGCGCCTGTGCGGCCTGGCCTTCCCATTTCGCCATCTCGGCGTTCCATTGATCGAGCTGGGTCTTCAGCTTCGCGATGTACTCCTCGCGCTTCGTTGCCATGTAGCCTCCTTCACCCGGGACGGGAGAACGTTCGATCCCATATTACTCCGCAGCGTCAGATCGTGACGCGCGTTCCGAGCTCGACCACACGCTCCGGCAGCAGCTTGAAGTACTCCGCAGTCGCCGGACTGTTGCGTTGCATCCAGCGGAAGAGCTCGCGCCGCCAGGTCAGGAGGCTCGGGCGGGTGGCGCGCGCGATGGTGGACCTGCCGAGGAAGAACGTGGTCTGCATCGACTCGAGGCGCAGGCCGTGGCGCTCGAGGAGCTTGAGTCCGCGCGGCACGTCCGGCTCTTCCATGAAACCGTAGGAGATCAGGGCCTGATAGAGGCGACCGCGCTCGATTACGCGCACCTCGGTGCGCTCGCCATCGGCGAGGCGGGGCACCTCCGCGTCGACGACCGTGAGGAAAATGACCCGCTCATGCAAGACCTTGTTGTGCTTCAAGTTGTGCAAGAGCACCGGCGGCACCGAGCCGCTATCGGGCGACAGATAGACCGCGGTCCCCTCTACACGCGTCATGTCGGGACCGAGCATCGCTCGAAACGCTTCGACCGGAACGCGGATCTTTCCTTCCCGAGCCATTACGACCCCTTCGGCGCGCTTCCAGGTAGTTAGCATCGTGAAAATCACGACGCCGCAGGCGAGCGGAAACCAGCCGCCTTCGGTGAACTTCATGGCATTGGCTGTGAAGAACACGAGCTCGACGAGCGCGATCGCGGCGATCGCCGCGAGGAGGAAGGGCTTCGCGCGGCTCCGCGAATCGAGAGCGATGGCGCCGATCAGCAAGGTGGTAAGGACCATCGTGCCCGACACCGCAACGCCGTAAGCCGACGCGATTGCGCTGGAGGACTTGAACTCGAGCACGAGCAGCACGACCAATATGAGCATGGTCCAGTTTACGTGTCCGATGTAGATCTGGCCGCGCTCGGACTCGGAGGTGTGCGTCACGGGTATCCGCGGCAGGTACCCGAGGCGGGTGGCTTGCTGGGTCATGGAGAATGCGCCCGAGATTGTCGCCTGCGAGGCGATGACCGTAGCGGCAGTTGCAAGGGCGACGAGGGGAAGGAGCAATTCCACAGGTGCGAGCAGATAGAAAGGGTTCTTGATCGCCGCCGGATCGCGCAGAACGAGCGCGCCCTGGCCGATGTAGTTGATCATCAGCGCTGGGAAGACCATTCCGAACCAGGCAAGCCGAATCGGCTTCGAGCCGAAATGCCCCATGTCGGCGTAGAGCGCTTCTGCCCCGGTGATGGCGAGGAACACCGCGCCAAGGACGAGGAAGGTGAGCGCCGGGAAGCGCCAGGCAAACTCCAGCGCATGCCGAGGGTCGAGCGACGCGAGCACCGAAGGCATCTGCACGATCGCAATGGCGCCGAGCACCGCGAGCGCGCCGAACCAGATCACCATGCAGGGCCCGAAGAGCTTGCCCACCGCGCCGCTGCCACGGTACTGGATAGAAAACAGACCGATCAGGATTCCGACGGTGACGGGCACGACCCATTTGTCCAGCGCGGGCGTAGCGACCGAGATACCTTCGACCGCCGAAAGCACGGAAATCGCCGGTGTCAGCAGCGCGTCGCCGTAGAAGAGCGACGCTCCGAATATTCCCGCTGTCGCAATCGTCCATGCGAGGCGCGGGCGGTCGCGCGTCGCGCGCGAAGCGAGCGCGAGAAGGGCAAGGATGCCGCCCTCGCCGCGGTTGTCGAAACGCAGCATCATGGTCACGTACTTGAGCGACACGATCAGCATCAGCGACCAGAACATCAGCGACAGCACCGCCAGGACGTTGGCCTCGTTCAGAGGCAGGCCGTGCGAGCCGCTGAAGGCTTCCTTGAACGCGTACAGAGGACTTGTGCCGATGTCTCCGTAGACCACGCCCAGCGCGAGAAGGGTAAGTGCGGCCAGTTTCGGCTTGCCGGGTTTCGAGACGAAGGAACTGCCGTTGCCGGTAGCGGGAGAGGAGTTCATGGAAGGCCCCTCTTGTTAGCAGAGGGTGCACAGCATACTCCGGTGATTGCTGCGCTGCAACAGCACTGGAAGTATTGATATATCAGTTTGATACAGATAAATAATCGACCTTTAAGCGAAATTCAATTGGCCTTCACCCCTGCGGCGCGAAGCAGCCCGCCCAGCGTGGCGAGATCCTCGCGCATCTGGGCGTCGAACTGTTCGGGACTCATCGGCATGGGATCCGCCCCGAGTTTGGCGTGGCGGTCGCGCACGTCGGGCGACTGAAGGGCGCGATCGAACTCAGCGTGCAGCTTGTGGATGATGGGCCGCGGCGTCTGCCCAGGCGCGAGCACGCCGATCCAGAAGTTGAACTCGGCGCCCGGCACGCCGGCCTCGGCCACGGTCGGCACCTCGGGCAGGTTCGGTGCACGCTTCTTGCCGCTCACGGCGAGCGCGATCAGCCGGCCGTCTCGGATCGCGGACTGGGCGGCCGAGATCCCCACGGTGCCGAACTGGGTGCGGCCCGCCATGGTCTCCGTAATCATTTCCGGAGCACCTTTGAGCGGCACGTGCACCGCCTTGATCCCCGTGACCGCGAGGAATTTCTCGGCGTTCACGTGCGACGCGCTGCCGATTCCGGCCGAGGGATAGTTGAGCGTCCCGGGTTTCGCCTTCGCGAGTGCAATCAGCTCCTGAACCGATTTCACCCCGATCGCAGGCGAAGCGAAGAGCACGCTGGGAAGATTTCCGAGCGGGATCACCCCGGCGAGATCCTTCGCCGAGTCGTAGGGAAGATTCTCGTAGATCACGGGATTGACGGCGTACCCCGCCGAGACCACGACGAGCGTGTAGCCGTCGGGAGCGGACTTCGCAACCTGGGCGATGCCGATGGTGCCGCCCGCACCGGGGCGGTTCTCCACGACCACCGCCTGCCCGAGGCTCGCGGCCAGCTTGTCCGTGACGCTGCGTCCCATGACATCGGTGACGCTGCCCGGGGTGAAAGGCACGATGACCTTGATCGTGCGGGACGGGAAGGGCTCCTGCGCGAAGACCTGCGAGGCGAGCGCGAGGAACACCGTCCCCGGAGTCAGAAGACGTAGTTGCCGTAGGACCACGAAGCCTCCTTGTCCGGCTCTCAAGTCTCGGGGCCGGCGTAGGCACCGGCCGTGTGCGGAAACATCAGCTTGACGATCTTGAATTTCGAGATGTCCACCGTCGCGTCCATGTGCAGGAACACAGCCGCGTCGCGGAACAGCTTCTCGATTCCGAAGTCGAGCATGATGCCGTTGCCGCCGTGCAGCTCGACCGCGTGCTGCGCCACCTTGA
The DNA here is from genome assembly GCA_005883665.1 of Betaproteobacteria bacterium. GTDB lineage: Bacteria > Pseudomonadota > Gammaproteobacteria > Burkholderiales > SG8-39 > VBDM01. Next base: position 4,738 of record VBDE01000173.1, on the reverse strand, counting down.
ATACTTCCTCGGAAGCGAACAGCTTCACCATGTTGCACAGCTCCTCGGCGTCGGGAGCGCGCTCGTCAACCGCGCGCGCGGCCTCGTGAAGGAGGGCACGCACTGCGCGCAGCTTCGTCGCCATCTCCGCCAGGCGCAGCGCGACCGCCTGGTGCTTGATCAGGATGCGCCCGCCCTGGACGTAGTTCTGCACGTACTCGGCGGTGCGCTCGAACGCAGCCACGCCGACACCGAGATTTTTCGACGCCTGGATGATCTTGCCGGGTTTGAAGTAGACGCCGGTCTTCTGGAGCGCTTCGTTCTCGACGAGCAGGTGGTCCTTCGGAAGGCGCATATCCTCGAACACCAGCTCCCCGTTGTTCATGAAGCGGCCGCCGAGCGTCTCGTTGCAGCGCGCGATGGTGAGGCCAGGCGTGCCGCGGGGCACGAGGAAGCTCGAGGTGCCCTGCAGCATGCCCACGCCCGGCTTCGTATTCGCGTAGACGACGTAGAGGCTCGCGTCGTAGCCGTTGCTGATGAACTGCTTGCGCCCGTTGATCACCCACTGGTCGCCCTTCAGCACGGCGCGCGTTTGCATCGCCGCTTCGGGTGCGTTGTACGGAAGCCAGCGGTCGGAGGCGCCGCGCGGCTCGGTGAGGCAATGCGCGAGCAGAAATCCCGGGTCCTTCACGATGCGTGGGAACCAGAGCTCCTGCAGGTGGTGCGGCGCGACGTTCCGGAGCAGCACCGAGACCTTCCAGATCTGCACCAGCTTGTCGGAAAGCCCTGAGTCGCCGCGCGCGATCTCCTCGGAGATGAGGGCGAAAGTCTGCACCTCGTGCGCAGGATCGAGCGGAACGCCGCCGAATTCCTCGGGCACGCCCAGAGTGCGGATTCCGATCTTGTCGGCCTGCTCGAGGATAGCGCGCGGCAGGCGCGCATCCGGGTCCATCAGCCACTCGCGCTGCCAGTTCTGGCGGATGAACGGCGTGACGAAATCGTTGACGAAGGCGCGGCAGCTACTGCGCATCAAGCGCTGCTCTTCGGAGAGGCTGCGATCGATCGTGTCCATGGGGGTGTCCGCTAGCGGGATGTTGAACGTATCGCGAAGTGCCTCACGTCAGCGGGACAAAATCATATTCGCCGATGCCCTGCAGCACCAGGAACGTCGCCGAGGTGTCGCCGCCGTTGATCACCAGGTGCGAGCGTTTCGGCCGCACCGAGAACGTTTCGCCGGGCCCGAGGCGAACTTCCTCCTTGGGGTCGCGCAGGAAGATGCGGATCGTTCCCCGGAGCACGTAGAACGTGTCCTGGATATTGTTGTGGTAATGCCAGGGCACTTTCTGGTTCGACGAGATCTGAATCTCGTTGATCCGAAAGCCGGGGCGTTCGGCATGCGTGGCCCTTCGCTCGACTTCGTAGAGATGACTCGCGTCTTTCACCGCTTCCATGATGAACTCCTCGAATCACAGCGCCGAAGCAGTCAGTATACAGGCGCAAAGGAATCGGGAAGGCTGCTGCGGTCCTGCTAAGAGTTCCGCGGAATGGCCAGCGCTTCGCCGGTTTCGAGGAGGGACTTGAGACTGCTCAAGATCTCGGGCCAGCCTTCCTTCACGGTCTCTAGGGTGGGACCGCCCTCCGGAAACTGGTCGTGAGTCACGGTGAGCTTGCACACCAAACCCATCGGCTCGATCTCGTAGGTCACGCGCGAGGGCTTGTCCTCGATGAATTTCGGCTCGAAGGTATGCACCAGCTTCTTTCGCGAAATCACCTCGATCACAACGCCTTCCACGCCCGCGCCGGGCCGCCCGTGCAGTTCGGCCCGGTGCATGTAGTCGAACCTTCCCCCTCGCTTGAGCTCGGCCTTTAGCTCGAGCCCCACGTAGTACTGACGCGTGGACTGTGGCTGCGTGAGCGCATTCCAAAGCGCACGCGGCGAGGTGCGGATATAGATGACGTTGACCAGCTTGGTCTTGAGGGCGCTCATCGGTGCGGGAAGTCAGGTGAGAAGTGTGATCCGGGAATTCCGATTTTCATAAGGTTCTCCTGCACTTGTCGAACTTTACCGCCATCCTGCCGTGTCGGGACGAGGGGCATTTTGCCTCAGCTAATCGAGGGTCAACCCCCTGGGCTTGACAAGTGAAGCATCAGCACTATAATATTCATATATGAATAAACCCGCTAAGCTGCGTTCCGTGAACTCGAGTGCCGCCGACGGTCAGATGATGTATTCGCTTGTCAGGGCCGCGCATGTGCTCGAGTCGCGCCTTGAGGAGGCCTTGGAGGAGGTGGGGCTCTCGTTGGCAAAATTCGGCGCTCTCTCGCACTTGGTCAAGGAGGGCGAGCCGCTGAGCTTGAGCGAATGCGCCATGAAGATGACCTGCGTCCGCTCGAACGTCACGCAGCTCGTGGACCGCCTCGAGGCGGACGGGCTGGTGCGCCGCGTGGAGGATCCCGAGGATCGCCGTGCCGTGAGGGCCGTCGTGACCGCGCTCGGCAAGGAGCGCCATGCCGCAGGCGCGCGGCAGGTCGAGAAAGTGCAGGCGGAATTCGCCAAGACGATTTCAGGCACCGACCGCAACGCGCTCGAGCGCGTGCTGTCGGCGCTCAGATAGCTTTTTTTTGACTGTATAGTACATATATGAAAAGTGCAGGTAAGACGCATTTTCACCTCTCAAATATGGGTAGACAGATCATGACGACGACCTTCCTCCGCCACTTTCTCAGAAGCGGGTTCTATCTCGCCGCGATCCTCCTGTTGCCGGGCGCTCTGATCGGCGCGCCGATCCTCTGGTGGCTCTGTCATCGCCGAAAAACGCCGCACCAACCGACGTGGAAAGCATGCTCCTGACACAACGTTGTCAGCAGCGCTGGCGCAAGCTCACCGCACTCACTGCTAATGCCTTTATTGGAGGAATTTGAATTCCATGCGCAACACCCTCAAAACCGCGGCGATTGTGCTCGCGCTTACTGCATCGGCTTCCCACGGCGAGGAGCTGGCGCCGGACGCGCTCGTCAAGACCATCTCGCTGGACGTGCTCGCCGCGATCCAGAAGGACAAGGACCTCCAGGGCGGCAATCCGAAAAAGATCGCGAGCCTCGTCGAGACGAAGATCCTGCCTCACTTTGATTTTGCGCACACGACGCGAATCGCGATGGGTGCCAACTGGCGCCGCGCCAGCCCCGAGCAGCGCGAGCAGCTCGTTCGGGAATTCAGGACGCTTCTCGTGCGCACCTATTCCGGGGTGCTTGTCAACTACCGCGACCAGGTAATCGAGTTCAAGCCCTTGCGCGCCCAGCCCGGCGACGCGCAAGTCACCGTCAGGTCCGAAGTCAGGCAATCGGGGGCTCAAGCGGTATCCATCGATTACGAGATGGAGAGGACCCCCTCGGGCTGGAAGGTGTACGACGTCAAGATCAGCGGCGCGAGTCTCGCCGCCACTTACCGCGACACCTTTGCCGAGGAAATCCGCAACCGCGGCATCGAGGGCCTGATCGATTCTCTCTCGAACAAGAATCGCCAGAACGACGCGCGGCGCGCGCCGATCAATACGTAGCCGGGCCGAGCGTCCGGGACAATTTTTTTTGACGCTTTGTCGAATTCAAGCGAGCAGGAACGTCATTGCACTAACGCAAGATGATTTGAACGGGCCCAACGCCCACCCTAACTGATAGAAGGGAGTAAGACATGAAGCTCAGAAACATCTACTTGGCCGCCGCTGCGGCATTGTCAGCCGCATTCGTGGTGCCACTCCTCTCCGGTTGCGAGCCCGCCAATTCGCAACCCCATGCAGGCATGCCGCCGCAAGTCGCGGTCGTGACGGTGCAGCCGCAATCGGTGCCGGCGGCCTTCGAATACGTGGGCCAGACGGCGGGGTCGCGCGAAGTCGAGGTGCGCGCGCGCGTGACGGGCATCGTCCTGAAACGCAACTATCGCGAAGGCGCGCCAGTCGCGCAGGGGCAGTCGATGTTCACCATCGATCCCGCTCCCTTTGAAGTGGCCGCTGCGCGAGCCGAAGCCGCGCTCGCCAGCGCCGAGGCGAAGCTTGCGCAGGCGAAGCGCAACAGCGCGCGCCTCAAGCCCCTGTTCGAAATCAAAGCCGCGAGCCAGAAGGATTTCGACGACGCGGCTTCCGCGGAGCAGGTGGCCGAGGCCGAGGTGAAGACCGCGCGCGCCAATCTCGCGGATGCACGGCTCAACCTCGGCTACACCCGGGTCGAGGCGCCGATTGCCGGAATCGCCAGCCGCGCGCAGCGCTCCGAAGGTAACTACGTGTCCGGCCCGGACGTGCTGCTCACCACGGTGTCGCAGATCGATCCGATCTACGTTCTCTTCGGCGTCCCCGACGAGGAGCGCGTCAGGCTCGCCCGCGAAGTCGACTCGGGACGCCTCGTCCTTCCCCGCGACGGGCGCTTCGAGGTGACGGTGAAGCTCGCCGACGGCAGCACATACAAGGAAACCGGCAAGCCCAACTTTACCGACGTGCGCGTCTCCGGAAACACGAGCACCAGCGAAGCGCGGGCGGAGCTGCCCAATCCCGCGGGCTTCCTGCATCCCGGCCAGTTCGTGCGGGTGACCCTGAAAGGCGCGGCGCGGCCTGTCGCGATCCTGGTGCCGCAGCGCGCGGTACTCGAAGGTCCCAAGGGCAAGTTCGTCTACGTCGTGAACGCCGAAAGCAAGGCCGAGCCCAGGCCGGTCGAGCTCGGCGATTGGCACGGCGAAGCCTGGATCGTGACCGCGGGTCTCGCTGCCGGAGAT
>VBDE01000172.1:3527-13005 GCA_005883665.1 Betaproteobacteria bacterium | reverse complement strand
GGGCAGCTTCGCAGAGCTCGCGAAGAAGAATTCCGGTGATCCGGGTTCTGCGTCCCAGGGAGGCGACCTCGGCTTCTTCTCGCGCGGAATGATGGTGCGCCCTTTCGAGGACGCAGCGTTCCGGCTCAAGCCGAATCAGATCAGCGACCTCGTCGAGTCGGATTTCGGCTTCCACATCATCAAGATCACGGGCATCAAGGCGGGAAAGATGAAGCGCCTCGAGGCTGCCCGGCCGGAAATCGAGCGCGAACTGAAAAAACAGCGGGCCGCCAGGCGCTTTGCCGAAGCCGCGGAGGCATTCAGCAACCTGGTCTACGAACAGCCCGAATCGCTGGGACCGGCCGCGGAAAGGTTCAAGCTCACCGTGCAGCGTGCTCGAGGAGTGACCCGGCAATCCGCACCCGTGCCGGCGCTGAACAACGCCCGGCTGCTCGCGGCGCTCTTCGCCGACGATTCGATCAAGAACAGGCGCAACACCGAGGCCGTCGAAACGGCCCCGAGCGTTCTGGTATCGGCACGCGTGCTCGACCACAAGCCGTCCAGCCTGCGCCCGTTCGACGAGGTGAAAGGCGATCTATCCAAGCAGCTTGCGCAGCAGGAAGCCCTTGTGCTCGCGAGAAGGCAGGGGGCTGAACGACTCGAACAACTCAAAAAGGGCGATGCCCCTGCGGTTCGCTTCGGCGCGACCAAGCTCATCAGCCGGGACGAGCCGCGGGATCTGGGTCCCGAGGCCCTCTCGAGGATCTTTGGCGCGGACGCGTCCAAGCTGCCGGCGTACGCCGGGATGGAATCGAATAACGGTTACGTGATCTATCGCGTCACCCGCGTCGTGGACGTTCAGCCCGATGAGACGCGCCAGCGCAGCGTCCAGAGCGAGCTGGGGCGCGCGAGCGGGACGCAGGAATTCAAGTCCTTCCTCGACGGCCTGCGGGCGGACGCGAAGGTCGAGATCAACAACGCGGCGCTGGAAAAAAGGACGCAGTAGGAAAGCTACTCGGATGCTCCGGAAACGGGTATCGCACCCACGACCGTATTGAATCCGCCGTCCACGTAGGTGATCTCGCCGGTCACCCCGGCCGCCAGGTCGGACAGCAGAAACGCCGCTACGTTACCCACGTCCCCTGTCGTGACGTTTCGCCGGAGTGGAGAATTCTCCTCGACGTACTTGAGGATCTTGCTGAAACCCGATATCCCGCTCGCCGCGAGAGTCTTGATCGGGCCGGCCGACACGGCGTTGACGCGGCTGCCTTTCGGTCCGAGGCTCGCAGCCAGATAGCGCACGCTGGCCTCGAGGCTCGCCTTGGCGAGGCCCATGGTCTTGTAGCCCGGAACCACCCGATCGGCTCCGAGGTAGGTGAGGGTCACCAGTGCCCCGCTTCTTCCCTGCATGAGCGGGAGCGCCGCCTTGGCGAGGGCCGCAAAGCTGTAGCTGCTCACGTCGTGCGCAATGCGGAACGCCTCCCGCGACAAGCCTTCGAGGAAATCGCCCGTGATCGCCTCGCGCGGCGCAAAGGCGATCGCGTGCACCAGGCCGTCGAGTGCGGTCCACTTCCTGGCCAGCTCGGAGAAGAGCGCGGCGATCTCGGCGTCGCTCGCGACGTCGCAGGGGAAGACCAGCGTGCTTCCGAATTCTCCGGCCATCTCCGTGACGCGGTCCTTGAAGCGCTCGTTCTGGTAGGTGAACGCGAGCTCCGCACCCTCGCGCCGGGCCGCCTTGGCGACCCCGTAAGCAATCGAGCGATTGGAGAGCAGGCCCGTGATCAGGACGCGTTTGCCCGCGAGGAAACCCATCTTGTTTCCGTCCTTCTTGTCGAGATCGCGGGATTGTAGCGGATTCGGCTCGAATCAAATCATGGAACCCGGGCGTCGAGACCGTAGCCTCCCGAAAACAGAGATGCTAGATTACGGCCCATTCCTTTGCGGGCTCCCCATTGGCCATGAACGGCAGATCGATTGGGTTCGGAGCGGCGCTGATGCTCTCGGCGTTGGCCCTGCCCGCGGGCTCTCGTGCCGCGGACCCGGCGAAGACGCTCCGCGTCACGTTCCAGGTCGCCGAAACCGGCTTCGATCCGACCCGGACATCGGACTACTACTCGGGCATGGTCATCGAAGCCATATACGATCGGCTGCTGACCTACGACTATCTGGCGCGTCCGTCTAAACTCGTGCCGCTAGCGGCCGAATCGCTGCCGCAGATCACCGACAACGGCAAGACCTACACGTTCAGGATCAAGAAGGGCATCTATTTCACCCCCGATCCGGCGTTCAAGGGCAAAAAACGGGAGCTCACGGCGGAGGACTACGCTTACTCGATCAAGCGTTTTTTCGATCCCAGGAACCGGTCGCCGTACGCGTTCCTGTTCGAGGGAAAGATCGTCGGCCTCGACGATCTCGGTGCGCGGGCCAGGAAGACCGGCCGGTTCGATTATGAAGCGAAGGTCGCGGGACTCGAAGTTCCGGACCGGTATACCCTGCGCATTCACCTCAAGGAAATCGACTACGGCCTTTCGCACATCCTCGCTTTCGATCTCAGCGGCGCGGTCGCTAGGGAAGTGATCGAGTTCTACGGCGAGGACACGAACGCCCATCCGGTCGGTTCCGGACCCTATCGGCTGAAGCAGTACACGCGTTCCTCGAAGATCGTTCTCGAGGCCAATCCCGGCTACCGCGGAAAGATCTGGGATTTCCAGCCAGGCGACGACGCGCTCGACAAGGAGATCGCCGCGCAGATGGAGGGCAAGAGGCTGCCGGCGATCGGCAACGTCGAGATCAGCATCATGGAGGAAACGCAGAGCCGGTGGCTCGCCTTCGAAAAGGGCGAGACCGATCTCGAGTACCAGTTGTGGGACGTCGCGCCGACTTTCATGACCGCGGACGGCAAGCTGAGGCCGGCGTTCCTCAAGCGGGGCATCAAGCTCAACCGCACTGTCGATCCGGAAATCACCTACACTTATTTCAACATGCAGGAAAAAATAGGCGATCAGCCGAACCCGGTCGGCGGGTACAGCCTGGAGAGGATCGCCTTGCGCCGCGCCATCGCGATGGCGTACAAGACCGGCGACCGGATCAGGGTCCTGCGCAAGGGACAGGCGGTCCGCGCCGAGCATCCGATCCCGCCTGGCGTCGCCGGCTACGATCCGAATTACGTAAACAGCATCCCGTACGATCCCAGGACGGCCAACGCCCTGCTCGACCGGTTCGGCTACAAGAAGGGCGCGGACGGCTACCGGAGGATGCCCGACGGGAAACCGCTGGTGATCCGCTTCTCGTCGACGGAGCGTGACCGCCCGTACGACGAGCTGATGCAGCGCTCGCTCGATTCGATCGCGATCCGCATGGAAATCCACAAGGACCGCTTCCCGGAGCTCCTCAAGCTGGAGAGGCGCTGCCGCATCATGATGCGCAACGCGGCCTGGATCGCCGACTATGCCGACGGCGACAACTTCATGCAATTGCTCTACGGTCCGAACACCCAGCAGAGCAACAATGCCTGTTACCAGTCGCCCGAGTTCGACAAGCTCTACGAGAAATCCAGGACGCTGCCCGACGGCCCCGAGCGCAACAAGCTCTACTGGGCGATGGCGCGCAGGATGGAGGCGGATACGGCCTGGATCATGAACGACAGCCGCGTTCGCAACATGCTGATGCAGCCGCGGGTGATCGGCTACAAGAGGCATCCGGCCCTGCATCAGGAATGGATGTACCTCGACCTCGACTCGAGCGCCGGCAAGTGATGGGCACCCGCCTGCTCGTTTTCGTCGTGCTCTGCGGCGCATTCGCCTCGACCGGCCGGACTGCGTCGCATCCGCAGATTCCAATATGGAACGCACGCAGCATCGAAGGAGCGTGCGCCCGAGCCCTGTCGAATGCGCGCGCTCAGGTCGCCGTGCTGGAGAAGCTGCCCCTTCCCCAGGCGGCGGCCGGGCGCGTGTTCCGTTCGTGGGATCGCCTGCAGATCCTGCTCGAGGACACGCAGGGGCCGGTCGAGGTGCTCACCAACATGTCCCCCGACCCCGCGACGCGCGCAGCGGGCGAGGCCTGCCTGCTCAAGATCAACGAGTTCAGCACCGAGCTGCTTCAGAACGAAGGGATTTACGCGCGGTTCCAGCGCGCTGCGCCCGCCGACAATATCGACCGCAAGCTCAACCAGGACGTGGTGGAGGCGTTCGAGGACACGGGAGTGGTCCTGCCGCCGGAGAAGCGCGCCCGCATGAAGGCGATCCTGCAGCGGCTGGAGGAAGTCCGCCAGGCGTTCGCGCGCAATATCCGGGACAACAAGACGCGGCTCGCTTTCTCCGCCGAAGAAACGAAGGGCCTGCCGGCCTCGTACCTGGAACGCGCGCGGCGCGACGACAAGGGAAATTTTCTGCTGGGGTTCGAGTATCCCGAGTACGAGCCTTTCATGGCCAACGCGGAAAACGAGGAGGCGCGCCGACGCTATCACATCGCCTTCAGCAATCGAGGCACGCCTCAGAATCTTGATCTGCTCGGCGAGACTGCCCGCCTGCGCCGTGAGATAGCGGGCTTGTACGGGCTGCCGAGCTACGCGAATTTCGCGACCCGCCGCCGCATGGTCCAAAACCCCGAAACCGTTCACCGCTTTCTCGATGAAGTCAAAGGCAAGGTGCGGGAAATCGAGCGCAGGGAAATCGACGAATTGCGCGCGTTCAAGGCGGAGCGCCTGGGCAAGAGCCTCCAGGAGGTGACGCTCAACCGCTGGGACGTTCCGTTCTATCAGGAACAGCTCAAGAAGGCCCGCTACAACGTCGATCAGGAGGCCCTGCGGGTCTATTTCCCGACCGACGCGAGCGTCGCATGGGTGTTCGCGGTTTCCGGGGAGATGTATGGGGTGAAGTTCGTTCCGGCGAAGGCGCCGCTGTGGCATCCTTCGGTGCGTTACTACGACGTGATCGACGGCGCGACGGGCGAATTCCTGAGCGGAATCTACCTCGACCTGTTTCCGCGCGAGGGCAAATACAGCCACGCCGCGGCCTTCGGGGTCCGCAGCGCGAGCCTCCTCGCCAAGCGCACGCCGATCAGCGTGCTGGTCGCCAATTTCGACCGCAAGGGCCTCAATCACCGCGAGCTGGAAACGCTGCTGCACGAGTTCGGGCATATCCTGCACGGAGTCCTGTCGCGAACGCGCTATGCCAGTCACGGCGGCACCAACGTCGAGCGCGATTTCGTCGAAGCGCCGTCCCAGATGTACGAAGAGTGGGGACGCAAGGAGGAGCCGTTGCGTCTGATCCGCAGGTATTGCAGCGGATGTCCGGAAGTCGATGAGGCGCTGGTCAAGCGGCTGCGCGCCGCACATTCCTTCGGCCGTGGCATCCAGTACGGACGGCAGCACCTCTATGCGTCGTACGACATGGCGCTTTTCGGCGAGCGCGAGGTCGATCCGATGCAGGAGTGGATCCGAATGGAAAGCGAGACACCGGTCGGACACGTCTCCGGTACGCAGTTTCCGGGAACCTTCGAGCACATCGTGGGCGGCTACGGTGCCGGATACTACGGCTACATGTGGTCGGAGGTTCTCGCGCTCGACATGCTGTCCGCTTACGGAAAGAACCTCATGAATCCTGCGGTCGGCAAACGCTTCCGCGAGCTGATCCTCGCAAGGGGAGGGCAAAGGCCAGCCGGCGAAATGGTGCACGAGTTCCTCGGCCGCGATCCTTCGCCCAAGGCGTTTTTCGAGGAAATCACGGGACAACGAGGCGGCTGAGAGGCCGCTCCTGCATGCTCGCGTACGTCACCCGCCGTCTCTGGCAAACCATTCCGACACTGCTCGGGGTCGTGCTGCTCGTCTTTTTCCTGTTTACCTGGGTCGGCGGCGATCCGGCCTATTTGCTGGCCGGGAAAATCTCCAATCCGGAGCAGATCGAAAACATACGCCGCCAGCTAGGCGTCGATCGACCGTATCACGTCCAGCTGTGGATCTTCATCCAGCAGATCGCGACCGGCGATTTCGGCGAGAGCTGGGCGACGAACGAGAAAGTTTCGGCGATCTTCGCCACCCGGCTCGGACCCTCCCTCACCGTGCTCGTGCCGCTCCTCGCGGTCGACACCCTGCTCGCGATCGCTGCGGCGATGCTGGTCGCCTACGTGCGCGGCTCGCTGACGGACCGCATAGTGATGATCGGCTGCACCGTCGGCCAGTCGATCAGCATTCTCGTCTACATCATCGTGTTCCAGTACGTGCTCGCGTACCAGCTCGGCTGGTTCCCGGTCCAGGGCTGGGGCAAGGGCTTCGCCGAGAATCTGCTCAGGTACAGCGTTTTGCCGATCATCGTCGGGGTGATCGTTTCGCTCGCACCCGATACGCGCCTCTACCGCACCTTTTTCCTGGACGAGATCAATCAGGATTACGTGCGCACCGCGCGGGCGAAGGGCATGAGCGAGGCGCGCGTGATGTGGGTGCACGTGCTGCGCAATGCCTCGATTCCGATCATCACCAACGTGATGATCCAGCTGCCGGGGCTGCTCGCGGGGGCGTTCCTGATCGAGCGCTTCTTCTCGATCCCCGGGATCGGGCGGGAAGTGATCCTGGCCGTGGAGCGAAGCGACTTTCCGGTGATCAAGGCGGTGACCATTTACGTCGCGATCGCCACGATGATCATCAACCTGATCGCCGATCTGCTGTACCGGGTCGTCGATCCGCGCGTGCAGCTCAAATGACCCAGGCCGCCGCGCTCGCCATCGGCGTGCAACGCGCCGAATCCCCCGGGCTGTGGACCCTCGCCTGGCGCCGCTTCTGCCGAGACCGCGTGGGGCTCGTCTCGTTCCTGATCGTGGTGTTCTTCTTCGGTCTCATGGCGGCGTCGGGCGTGCACCTGATCGCAGCCGATTGGTCGAAGGAAGTCGGCGTCAACTACGCGCCGCCGACCTTCATCGGGCCCGAGGTCGCCGATGGCGGTCCGTCAGCGCCGGGATCCCACGGCGGCGAGAGGACGGGCGAGGCCAACCCTTTCGATCCGCTCGCCGGGGTGCTCGCCGAGATCAGGGCCGCGTCCGGCGCCGCGTCGGTCGCGGAAGCACAGGCGCCCACGCTCGTCTTCGGCGGAGACCGATGGGGCCGCGACGTCCTGCAAAAGACGATCAAGGGAACGGAGACGTCCATGTTCGTGGGGCTGGTCGCGGCGGTTCTCGCCGCGTTTCTCGCCACCGTCTTCGGCGCGCTGGCCGGCTATTACGGGGGGTGGATCGACGATTTCTTCAACTGGTTCTACAGCGTCTTCACCTCGATACCCTACCTGCTGCTGATCCTCGCGATCGCGGCGGTGCTGAACCAGAAGGGGACGCTCACCGTGATCCTGATCCTGGGCCTCACCGGCTGGACCGGGATCTTTCGCCTCGTCCGCGCCGAATACCTCAAGCACAAGGTGCGCGAATACATCCAGGCCGCCGACGCGATCGGCGCTTCTCATCCGCGGCGCATGTTCGTGCACATCCTTCCGAACGTGAGCCACGTGATACTGGTGCAGCTGTCCCTGCACGTCGTGCTCTTCATCAAATCGGAGGTCGTGCTGAGCTTCCTCGGGTTCGGCGTCGGCGTCGACACGGTTTCGTGGGGTAGCATGCTCAACGAAGCCCAGAGCGAGCTCATCCTCGGCTACTGGTGGCAGCTCGCAGCCGCAACGCTTGCCATGGCGCTGCTCGTCACCGGGTTCAGCCTGTTCACCGATGCCCTGCGCGACGCGCTCGACCCCAAGCTCAAATGACCGCCGTGAATAGCTCCGGCACTCTGATCGCCATCCGCGACCTGAAGGTGGATTTTCGCCTCGACAGGACGACCGTCACGCAGGCGGTCAAGGGCATCAGCTTCGACATACCGGTGAACAGCACGGTCGCACTGGTCGGGGAATCCGGAAGCGGCAAGTCGGTGACGGCCCTTGCGATCCTGGGCCTGCTCCCCAAGGAGAATTCGACCGTGCCTCCGGGGAGCCGGATCCTGTACGGCGGCCGCAATCTCCTCGCGCTCGCCCCCGGGGAGTTGCAGAAATTGCGGGGCGCGGATATTTCGATGATCTTCCAGGAGCCGATGAGCTCTCTGAACCCCGTGTTCACGATCGGCTTCCAGATCACCGAGGTCCTGACCAAGCATCTCGGCATGACGGGCAGGCAGGCGCGGGTACGCGCGCTCGAGCTCCTGCGCGAGGTCGGGATCCCCGAGCCGGAGGCGAAGATCGATGCCTATCCGTTCCAGCTCTCGGGCGGCCAGCAGCAGCGCGCCATGATCGCGATAGCGATCGCGTGCGAGCCGAAGCTGCTGATCGCGGACGAGCCGACGACCGCGCTCGACGTGACCATCCAGAAGCAGATCCTGGAATTGATCGCCGCGCTGCAGAAGCGGCTGCGCATGTCGGTGCTGTTCATCACGCACGATCTCGCCCTCGTGGGCGAGATCGCCGACTACGTGGTGGTGATGCGTGAGGGCGAGATCAAGGAGCAGGGAAGGGTGGAGCAGATATTCGAGGCGCCGCAGGACGCCTACACGCGGGCGCTGCTGCTCTGCCGGCCGCAGCTTGAGCGTCGTCCCAGGAGGCTGCCGGTCATAGACGATTTCCTGAAGCCCGGACCGCTCGCCGGGAGCACGCTGGAGGAACGCAGTCGCGGGCTGCGCGGCGACGAGGAGATCATTCTCGAGGTGCGCCACCTGGGCAAGAGCTTCTATTCGCGCGAGGGCTTGTTCGGAAAGAGGGAATTCAAGGCGGTCAAAAACGTTTCTTTCAAGCTGGCCCGGGGAAAAACCCTGGGCATTGTCGGCGAATCGGGTTCGGGCAAGACGACCGTCGCGCTGACGCTGTTGCGCCTGCGAGGTGAATCGAGCGGCGAGGCCTTGTTCGACGGCAAGGACCTGCTGTCCATCCCGCAGACGGAGATGATGCCGTACAAGCGCCGCATCCAGATCGTCTTCCAGAACCCCTATGCTTCGCTCAATCCGCGTTTCACGATCGGCCAGCTCCTCATGGAGCCTCTGCAGGTGCACCGCATCGGGTCGAGCGAGAGCGAGCGCCGCGACAGGGTCTACAAATTGCTCGAGGAAGTGGGGCTCCCCGAGGTTTCGTTCTTCAAGTATCCGCACGAATTCTCCGGAGGCCAGAGACAGCGGATCGCGATCGCCCGCTGCCTCACCATGAAGCCGGACGTGCTCATCTGCGACGAGGCGGTATCGGCGCTCGATGTCTCGATCCAGGCGCAGGTCCTGAATCTGCTGCAGGACCTGCAGGACGAGCACCACATGAGCTACATCTTCATCTCGCACGACCTTGCCGTGGTCAAATACATGGCCGATCAGGTGATGGTCATGAACGAAGGCGAGGTCGTCGAGGTCGCCAATTCGGACGACATCTATCGCAATCCGCAGCACCCCTACACGAAGAAGCTGCTGTCCTCGATTCCCCAGGGCTGGCGCGGAGCACGAGCGCGCTAACTACTGCTTCGCCTTCGCCGTTTGCGTGACCTTCCTCAAGAAGTCGTA
>VBDE01000172.1:0-3336 GCA_005883665.1 Betaproteobacteria bacterium | reverse complement strand
CAGTCCTCGCACCAGTTCGCGCCGAAGATGACGAAAACGGGGGTGCGGCTCTCCTTTGCGGCGGCGAGAGCCTGTTGAACGGCTGCCTTGGCGTCGGCCGATTCATCGTATGGAAGCGGCGCGGCTATCGCAACAGTGGCGAGTAGAGCGGCCAGGAAGAGCAGGGAGACGTTTCGCATAACGAGCTCCTATGAAGAACCGATCAAAAACTTAGCCGGGTTTCGCCCCGCTTTGAATGAGGCACTTTCTGCGTCGTTCAGCATACGCCTTTCCTTGCAGGCCATTGGCGGCAAGGTGGCAGACGAGGAAGGTGCCGGCTGTTGCCAGCAGGTCGGCACTCAAGCATTCTGCCAGGTCCGCCTTCACCGCTTCCGGGTCCGAGCCTTGCGCGCTGGCGCGCACCGCGCAGTAGGAAATGGCGGAATAGGGCGGCACCGACATCTTCTTCAGCTCGAGGGGCAGGTCGTCCCACTTCGTTAGCGTCAGCGGCGGCTCCTCCGTTGTCGTGGGCGTGGTGCAAGAAGCGACTAGGCAAGCGGCGAGGAAGGCGACTGAATGGGCGAGGATTACGTACCTGGCCATGTGGCTAACGTTCGGGTTGAGTGGCGCGAGCAAGGGAGCGCAGGGACGCGTCCGTTTTCGAACGTGCGGTTAGCCGCGCCCTCTCGTATCAACGGGCAGCGTGGATCGCTATGCCGACAAAGACGAGCGCGACGATAACCATTAAGGCAGCGACGATGATGTCCATAGTCATAGCCCCTTCAACGACTGAATGTGGCGATCAATGCGGCGGTGGAGGAAGAGGGTACCAAGAGGCAAGGCTACCACAACAACAATAGCCCTGACTGACGATGCTTGGACCTTGACCAGCTTCATGCGGCCAGACGCTCCAGACTTAATGGAGACGGCAGCCTTCCGACACCGGAAGTGCTCGGCCACTAAAGCAACGAGTTCCTCATTAGCCTTGCCGTCCACGGGAGGCGATTTCACCTTCGCGAGCCAAGTGCCATCAGGCGCCTGCATTAGGGAGGAGGCACGCGCCTTGGGCTTCACTTTGATTTGCATGAGTACCGTCGCCATTTCTGCCTACGGTCTAACGATTAGAGCAGCGACGCGCCGCTATTTGGCGCGTCCGCTGGAGCGATTTGTTGGGCCACCTTACTGAAAAGGGATCCAAGCGTTAACTCGGGATTCCATAGCCTCTCGAGCGAGATTCCGTATTTCTTTTTCAAGAGCTTTGAAAGTGTTTCCAGCTCCAAAGCATCTATTCCTTTTACAGGATTGAGCTTGTCTCGAACTTCGAGGAGCCTATCGCTGGGACGAAATTTCAGTTTATCTCTTTCTCGAATAGCGAATGCTTCGGTGAAAACAGATAGGAATAGTCGTATTTCTTCTTTTCGTGCTGTGGGAAACTGGCTGCGCCATTCATTTCCCGTGCATTTCCGTTCACGATAAGTTTTCGGTAACCTCAGTCCAGAAACTGCCCAAACGATAGATACCCCAACCAGACCGACGAGGGCCGCGATTATTATTTGGGTTGTTGTCATTTGTTTGAGGCCCAACGTCTTGTTGAACGGCGCGCTCTAGCGCGGCCGTTCCAACTAAAGTTGGGACTCTCGTTTACTCTGGAAAATAGAACTAAAGTAATAGCGGCTAACGTAACAATTGAGATGTTAGGCGTCATCTCATGGCTCTTGGGCGTCGCAAAGTGCTCAACGAAGAAACCAGCCGAACACTGCCGCGCTCAACGAAGAAGCCAGGGCTAACCCAGCACTTAAACGCGCAGCGACAAGGAGTGGGTACGCCGAGCGTGGACAATCAGACAAGTCTGGATTCGGCACCCACGGGCAGCACGTATTTGATACGAATGTTAGGTTCACCATATCCATACCTGAGGAAAATTCCGGCTTTTCCAAATAGCAAGGTTTCCGACTTGCGGCCGCGGATTAAACGTAAAAGAACTGACGAGCAAATGTTGAACACCAAGTAAGCCGTGGTGAAGACGAGCATATGAAGGCTCGCCACGATCAGGATATCCGTACCGTACAAGGTTACCTCTTCAGAATCCGCTTTGCTTCTTCGGTGCGTTGAACTCATGATGGCAGAACAATCTGCCACAATCTGCCGAGGGCGAAAAAAACGAAACCCGCCAGCCACCAGGAAGCACACCATTTCCAGCCACTGTCATTCTCGGGGGACTTTGCGTAGGTGAGCGGCAACCGGTACAGGCCGATTCCACCACATGCGTAGCAAACTACAAGCGGCCACCGATCAACACCATAGAACCAATGCCCGTACTTGCCCACGAGCAAGATGCTTCCTGACACCGCGCCTACAATTGCGTAGCCGAGCACGGCGGTCGCCAGCGCCGCCCGAACAAAGCGCAGCGGCTTGTGCGAAGCACTCAAGAAAAATGCCTAGCACTAAGATTCCGGGCCCAACCTTAAATGGACTTCCTAAAACCAGCCTAATCTGGCGTGTCAGTCTACGCTTCTCGGAAATGCCCCGCACGATCATCCGTGCGTGTTGTGGGCTATGATCGGGCCGCCCGTCTAGCGGGCCCCGGGAACGTTTCGGGTCTTGAGAAATTCTTCCAGCGATTCTCCGCGGAATCCCGCGACCATCTCCGGATTGGATACGCCTTTGACGCGCCCCAACTTCTCGAGGCAGAAGAAGCTCGCGCCGTAGCGCATGAGCGCGGCCCAGTCGAGCTCGCGCACCATGCGGCGTTCCTCGTCGCTGAGACGGGCCTTGTCGAACGCCGCTTCGGGGTCTCCCTTGAAGAGCGCGCGGTTGATGGGCACCGTGAAACCGTGGAGGAAACGGTTGAGCCGCAGCGCCTTGGCGCTGGTGGCGAGGTCGAAGAGGTAGGTGCCTTCGAGCTTTTCTACGCCCTTGAGCTGGGGATTCATTTTTTCTTTGAAGCCGGCTTCCCTTGCGGCTCCTCGAACAAGGCCACCGCCATCGCGGTGGTCATCGGCAGGTAATAGTTCTGGTGAATCTTCTTCGCTCGCGGCGAGAGCGCACCGCGCATGGCGAGCCACATGATTTCCTCCGCCCCTTCGGTGCCGCCCAGCCGGATGTAGTCGGCGTGGCGCATCGCAACGAGCCTCTTCGGGTCGCGCGCGATGAGATCGAGGAATTTCCTGTCCCATTTCTCGTTGTTGAAGCCGGCGCGCTCCCCGTTCATCTGGTGCGACAGTCCCCCGGTGCCGACGATGACCACTTTCAGGTCCTCGGGGTAGGAGAGCACGGCGCGGCGCACCGCCTGCCCGAGCTTCCAGCAGCGCGCGGGCGTGGGGATCGGGTGCTGGAGCACGTTGATCTCGATCGGCA
>VBDE01000305.1 GCA_005883665.1 Betaproteobacteria bacterium | reverse complement strand
TACGAAGTCGGGCGGCTCGTGGGACATCTGTATATGACGCTCGAAGGCATCTTCGGCGTGGCCGTCGACGTCTCTTCCTCGCTCATCATTCTGTTCACGATCTATGGGGCGTTCCTGCAGTTTTCCGGTGCGGGCAAGTTCTTCATCGATTTCTCGTTCTCCGCCATGGGGGGAAAGTCCACAAGCGCCGGCCGCACCGTGGTGCTCGCTTCGTTCCTGCTCGGCGGTCCGTCGGGGAGCGGCGTGGCGACCACGGTGACGCTCGGCTCGGTCGCCTACCCGATGCTCGTCAGGGCGGGCTACGGGAAAAACGCGGCGGGCGGGCTGCTCGCCGCGGGGGGCCTGGGCGCGATCATCTCGCCGCCTGTGCTCGGCGCCGCGGCCTTCCTCATCGCCGAGTTCCTGAAAATCTCGTATCTCGACGTCCTGCTGATGGCGACGATCCCGACCTGCCTCTATTACTTCGCGTTGTACCTGATGGTCGAGATCGACGCGCGCAAGTTCGGCATGAGCACGGTGAAGTACGAGCAGGTCGAATCGCTGTGGAGCTTGACGAAAAATTACTGGTTCCACTTCCTGTCGCTGGTGTCGATCGTCGTATTCATGCTCATGGGATATTCACCGGTGCTGTCGGTGTTCTGGGCGACGGTGTTCTCTTTTGCAACGAGCTTCTTGCATCGCGATTGCGCCTTGTTCTCCTACGACCTGTTCCGCGGACGCGAGCCCCTGGTAAAGGGAATCTTCGGGTCGAAATTCTTCAAGGCGCTCGAGGCGGGCTCGACCGGGGTGCTCAATGTCGCCACCACCTGCGCCGGCGCAGGCATCATCGTCGGCGTGGTGACTCTCACCGGTCTGGGCCTCAAGTTCAGCTCGATCATCATCGAGTACGCTGGAGGCTCGCTGCTGCTCACGGCGATCTACACTTCGCTCATCGTCTGGATCGTGGGCCTTGCCGTCCCGGTGACTGCGTCTTACATCATTTGCGCGGTGATCGCGGCGCCGGCGATGATCAAACTGGGCGTGCCCGACTTTGCCGCGCACATGTTCATTTTCTACTACGCGGTGCTCTCCGAAGTTTCACCGCCAACCGCGCTCTCGCCCTTCGCCGCCGCGGCGATCACCGGCGGCGATCCGTACAAGACCACGCTGCAGTCGTGGAAGTACACCATGCCCGCGTTCCTCGTGCCTTTCATGTTCGTGCTCGATCCCTCCGGTGTGGGGCTGCTCCTCACGGGCTCGATCAAAACGCTCGGCAACGCCGATTGGGGCTCGATCGCGCTCGTAACGATCACTGCCGGGCTGGGTATCGCCGCGCTCGCGGGCGGGGTACAAGGCTGGCTGTTCAGGCGCACGACCTGGATCGAACGGGTGATGTTGATCGTCGCAGGACTGGCGCTCGTGTACCCGACCACGACGGCTGATATCGTCGGCCTGGGCCTGTTCGCCGTGGTCGTCGCGATCCAGCTCGTCCGCATTCGCGCCGCGCGCCAGCCCGCCTGACCCTCATGAAGCGCGATCGCACCGCGGGCGCAGGCTGTCAGGCGAAACTGCCGACGCCATTCGCGCTGCTCGGAATCCGCGCCGAAGGCGATGTGCTCGCGGAAATCACGTTCCTGCCGAAATCGGGCGCAGCGCTTGCGCCGCTGGACCGGCTTGCGGCACGGGCGTGCGCGCAAATCGAGCGCTATCTCGAAGATCCCGAATTCTGCTTCGACCTGCCGATAGCGTCTCGAGGCACGCCGTTTCAGCGCCGTGTGTGGAGAAAAATCGCCGCCATTGGCCCTGGGCGCACGCGCAGCTACGGTGAGATCGCCTGCGAGCTGGGCTCCTCGCCGCGCGCCGTGGGTCAGGCCTGCGGCGCTAATCCGGTTCCGCTCGTGGTGCCGTGTCATCGCGTGCTCGCCGCCGGCGGCTTCGGCGGATTCGCCCACCACGAAGGCGGGTTCCACCTAGCGGTGAAGCGCTGGTTGCTCGCGCACGAGGGTGCCGCCCGCGGACGGCAATGAACGCGGACAACGCCGCGCTCTTGGACGAATTCTGCGATGCCGTCTGGCTCGAGGACGGTCTAGCGAAAAACACGCTCGAATCCTACCGCCGCGATCTGAGGTTGTTCGCCGACTGGCACGAGCGGCAGGGCCACGCCACGCTGCTGAGTGCGACCGGAGCCGATCTCGCCGAGTATTTCGCCTGGCGTTACTCGCGGCGTTCCCCCGGGAAGAAGCACGGCATCCGCTCGAGCACCCAGGCGCGGCTGCACTCGAGCCTGAAGCGCTTCTACGGGTTCCTCGCGCGCGGGCGGCGCGTCGAGATCGATCCTACGCTCAAGCTCGATCCCCCGAAGAAGCCGCCGCGCTTTCCAAAGACGCTCTCGGAGGTCGATGTCGAAGCACTGCTCGCGCAGCCGGACCCTGGAACGGCGCTTGGGCTGCGCGATCGTGCGATGCTTGAAGTGCTCTACGCGAGCGGGCTGCGCGTCTCGGAACTCGTTCGCCTGAAGCTCGCCGAGGTGAGCTTCGACATGGGCGTCGTGCGCATTTTCGGCAAGGGCTCGAAGGAGCGTCTCGTGCCTCTCGGTGAGGAGGCGCTCGCCTGGCTCACGCGCTATTTGAAGGAGGGCCAGCCCGCGCTTCTGAGGAAGCGGGCCAGCGATTACGTGTTCGTCACAGGGCGCGGCGCCCCGATGACGCGACAGGCATTCTGGCACCTGATCAAGAAGCGCGCCGGGCAAGCGCTCCCGGGCAAATCGCTCTCGCCCCACACGCTGCGCCACGCCTTCGCCACGCATCTGCTCAACCACGGCGCGGATCTGCGCGTCGTGCAGATGTTGCTCGGCCACGCCGATATCTCGACCACTCAGATTTACACCCACGTGGCGCGCGAGCGGCTGAAGGCGCTGCACCACAAACACCATCCCCGGGGGTGAACCGGCCGGAGAGACGTCCGACGGATTACTCTCGGGTTCGCTCGATCGTCACCCCGACGCGCTGCGCCTCGCGCAAGGCGCCGAGCTTCGCGATACTGATCTTGACGCGGGGCGATTTGAAGTCCTCGAGCATGAGACTTGCGATTCTTTCGGCAAGGTTTTCGACCAAACCAAAGCGCTCCTTTGCGAGCAGCGAACGGATGTGCTCCACGACCACGCCATAGTCGATCGTGTCGCCCACCTTTCCGGTCTTGAAAACCGCATTCCCCGGAAGAGCGATCTCGAGGTCGATCTCGATTGTCTGCGGTGCGATCTTTTCATGGCGGTAGAGCCCGACCCATGCCGGCAGGCGCAGCTGGCGGATGAAAACGGTATCCAAGGCGGGCGTCGCGAGGGGATTTTGGAGTTAAACTCTTGCCGCGAATTCTAGTGGAACACCATGGCTAGCGCAGTATTTATTTTGATCGCCTACCTGATCGGCTCGCTGTCCTTCGCCGTCATCGTGAGCCGCGCCTTTGCGCTTCCCGACCCGCGCTCATACGGCTCGGGCAATCCCGGCGCGACCAACGTGCTGCGCACCGGCAAGAAACTCGCGGCGCTTCTCACGCTCATCGGTGACGGCGGAAAAGGCTGGCTCGCCGTGTTCCTCGCATCGCGTTACGCCGCCGAATACGGCGTGGACGAGATGGGAGTCGCGGCCTGCGCGGTCGCGGTGTTCCTGGGTCATATCTTTCCGGTGTTCTTCCGCTTCAAGGGCGGCAAGGGCGTATCTACTGCGGGCGGGATCCTGCTTGCTATCGATCCCTGGCTGGGTCTCGCGACGATTGCGACCTGGATCATTATCGCGCTCTTCTTTCGGTATTCGTCGCTCGCGGCCATCGTCTCCGCCGTATTTGCACCGCTCTACTATTTTTTCCTGTTCGGCGCGAGAGAAGTCCTGCCTGCGCTGATCTTCATGTCGGCGCTCCTCCTCTGGCGCCACAAGACGAACATTCTCAAGCTCGTCGCGGGCGAGGAACACCGCATTGGCGAAAAGCGGGATTAGGCGAGCGTCTGAGGAGCTGATACGAACAGGGGCTACGTCTGCCAGGGCCCAGCGCGGCCTGACTGTGAACCCGAGCGGCAGCGCCCGAGCGGTCTTGGCGGTTTTCAATCGCAAGCATCCTGCCAGCGCGATCATCGCGCCGTTGTCGGTGCAGAATTCCATCGCCGGGTAGAACACGCTGAATTTGTCGCGCGACGCGGCGGCGTCGAGCAAGGCGCGCAGCCGCACGTTGGCGCCGACGCCCCCCGCTACGACGAGCCGGCTCAGGCCCGTTCTGCGCAGCGCCGCGAGCGATTTCGCAACAAGGACGTCGGCCACTGCCTCCTGAAACGCGGCCGCCACGTCGGAGCGCGTCTGCTCGTCGAGCGCGCGCGCACGCGTGAGCACAACGACCGCCGTCTTCAGTCCGCTGAAGCTGAAGTTGAGATCGCCACGTTTCTCCAGTTGCTCGAGCATGGGGCGCGGAAACGCGAAGCGGTCGGCCCGGCCGCGCTCGGCGAGCTTGGCGAGCGCGGGTCCCCCGGGGTAGCCGAGCCCGATCAATTTTGCCGTCTTGTCGAAAGCTTCTCCCGCAGCGTCATCCAGCGTTTCCCCCAGCATCTCGTATTGCCCGACTCCCGACACGCGCATCAAGGAAGGGGAATCGAGGCGGATTTCTCTCGAGCAGAGGCGAAAGCAAGTGCCCCTCGAGGTGATGCACGCCGATCGCAGCGATCCCAAGACCGAAAGCGAGACTGTTCGCCACTGCGGCGCCCACCAGCAGTGCTCCGGCGAGACCCGGACCCTGGGTGTAGGCGATCGCGTCCAGGTCCGACTCCTTGGCACCGGCCTTGTGCAGGACTTCGCGGATGAGAGGGATCAGCCGCCGAATATGGTCGCGCGACGCGAGCTCCGGCACGACGCCGCCGTACGCATCGTGCAGCGTCACCTGCGAATGCAGTGCGTGCGCGAGCAGGCCGCGGCCGCTGTCGTAGACAGCGACCCCGGTTTCGTCGCAGGAGGTCTCGATTCCCAGCACGAGCATGATTTTTCTGTTCTTTCTTTCTTCCGTCAGTCTGTTGTCAGGCGCGTTTGACTAGAATTCCGCCCCTCATGGGCAAGCTCCCCCATCAACTGGCGGGCAAGATGCTTCTGGGCTTCGCGTTCGCCGCACAAGCGCCGGCCGCCTTCGGGCAGTCGGTGGATCTCGGCGCGCTCACGCTCGCCCAGTCCGAGCAACTGTTGCGCTCTCGCAACCGCGAGCTGCTGGCGGCGCGCCGAGCAGTCGAGGCTGCGCAAGCAAACACTCTCTCTGCCGGTGCGAGACCGAACCCCACTTTGAGCTTGGGGGTAGCCGCGATCAATCCTTCCGTCGGCGTGGGCGCCGGGCCCTTGCGCGACAAGATCGTGGACAGCTCGATCCGCATCGATCAAATCATCGAGCGCGGCGACCGGCGCGAGTTGCGCATCGCCAACGCGAGAAGCCTCGAGTCGGCGAGCACTGAGGACTTCTCCGATACGGTCCGCCAGCAGCGCCTCGCCCTCAGAGCCGCATATTACGACCTGCTGCTCGCGCAGGACAAGGTCGATATCGCGCGCGACACCACGTCGCTGTTCGAAGGCTCGCTGAGGGCGGCGGAGCTGCGCCTGAAAGCCGGCGATATCGCCACGGCGGACGTCGCGCGGCTGCGCGTAGACGCACTGCGCGCGCAGAATGACGCACGCGCGGCGGAAGCCGACCGCCGCCGCGCACAGCTCGCGCTCGCCTACCTGATCGGCGCCGAAGCAAAGGCGTCGGACGTTCGCGCCGTCGATCCGTGGCCGCCTTTGGCAGTTCTGGAGGGGGCGGGCGTTGCCGACGAGCTGATTGAGCGGCGTCCGGACGTGAGAGCGGCGAAGATCCGCGTCGAGGCGGCGCAGAAGGCGCGGGATCTCGCGAGAGGCTTGCGTACGCGGGACGTGACCGTGGGTGCGCAATTCGATCACTATCCCATCAACCCCTCCTACGCGCTGGGCAGCGGCGCCGGCAACGGCAACACTTACGGCATTTTCATG
>VBDE01000304.1 GCA_005883665.1 Betaproteobacteria bacterium | reverse complement strand
GACATCGAATTGCAGTCACCAGACAATAAAAGTTCGCCGAGCCTGAGTCCAGGGTCCCCACTAACAAGGAGGTTTCCACATGGTTAGCCTGCGTCCAGCATGTGTGTTTGGTTTGATGTTGCTTGCGGTCGCCTCACAGGCTTTTGCACAAACACCGGTGATGAAACAGTTCACGCAATTTTCGGGTGGAGGTCAAGGGCTGTATTGGGTTCCAAGCAGTGGTCCGATATCGCACGTTGCATTCCTGGCCATTCATCGGACCGGCGACTTTCTTGCGCATGTGTCGACCCAGGAATTGCCAAGGCGGGGCTTCAGCGTTCTGGGCATGAACTCGAGATTCAAGAACAACGAAGCGGCCGTGAATTGGGAGCTCATTGCCCTCGACGTACGGGCAGGAGTGCGATTCCTCCGAAGCCAGCCCGGGATCACGAAAGTCATACTGATTGGCCATAGCGGCGGCGGTCCCACTACGTCGTATTATCAAGCGGTGGCGGAAAACGGCACTTCATACTGCAATGGACCGAACAAGCTCAGCCCATGCACAGACCAGGATTCGTGGCCACGGACAAGGCAGACGGAATCGTGTTCCTGGACGCGCATCCCGGTAATACGGTCAATGGTTTACGGAGCCTTAACGCAGCGGTAATAAAGGAGGATAACCCTGAGAAGTCGTTGAGCAAGAAACTGGATCCGTTTGACCCTAAAAATGGATTCAATCCCACCGGCGATTCAATTTACTCCGACCGCTTCGTGAAACATTACACGGATGAGCAATCCGAGCGAATGAACGATCTGATCCATGACGCTCTGAAGATGAGGGCGGATATCGCTGCGGGCAAGATTCTACCGACGGGAGATGACGCCTTCATCGTCTATCGTGACAGTGCACGGCTGTCGGACTTCAGCACTGGCGTCTGGAAGGGCACGCTCCGCCCGGCTAAGCTGCTGAAGAACGATGGAACCATCGATGCTTCGCAGGTCGTCAATACCGTGCGGGTGTCCAACCCGGGGAACAAGGAAACCGATGAGAGTTTCGACGGGGCCATGTTCTTGACTCTTACATCCTTTCTCAGCGCGAATTCGATTCGGAGTCGGAACTCCCTGGATGAAATCGATTGGTGTTCCAGCAACAACTCGACTCCCTGCGCGGTAGGCCGTATTTCGGTGCCCATTCTGGTGATGTCTATGCAGGGGCACTATTTCATCCGCGATGGTGAGCAAATTTATGAAAGCTCGGTAAGCGCTGACAAGGATTTCATCGTTGTTGAAGGAGCCACTCACGGCTTGGGCCCCTGCAACCCGTGTGCGACGCTGCATGGCGCGAACTACAGCAACGCCAGGATCAATCTCTTCAACTACATTCGCGAATGGGCGACCCCTCGATTTTAATGGCAGCAGCGTGGAGGATTAGCCCCGGTCCATCGCTGCGATTGTAGCGACATCGCCAAGTTCAAGGGCGTGCTGCACTGGACTGGAATGGCGAGCAGATCCTCGACTGGTACCCGAAGACGAGGAAGGACGCGAAGTAGGGCGGACCAGGGGCTGCTCCGCCATTCGTCGAACGGACTCCCGCTCTACCGCCCGACGACGATCAGGACGCCGGCTGCGATGGCGAGGATCGCCATCACGGTGCCCAGTCCCGAGAAGCTGAAATTGAGCAGCGGTATCAGCCCGGTCAGGATGAGCCAGGCGGCCAGCAACAGCAATCCGAGGTTTCGTATCACTTTCATTGGCAGACTCCCTTGAACACCCGCTGGTGAAGCTACGGAAAAAACTCAGCCCTTGGAAACCTTACACTTCGCGTTTTCGCAGATTATCCTCGAATCGCGCTTCAGTTTCGGCATCCACGCGGCCGCTTTGCGGCGGATCTCGTAGCGGCGTTCGGACGACAGGCTCCGGATGTATGCGGAGTCGGCCTTGAACCAGATTCCCTGGTAGCGCCTCATCTCCGCGATCGCCGCGTCGCGGCTCAGGCCTTCGACGATCACCCGGTAGGCGGCGACCATCACGCCCGTGCGGTTCTGTCCCGAGCGGCAGTGGACGTAGACGGGCTTCGGTCGGCTGTCGACGACCGCGAGGAAATGGGCGACGTGGTCGTCCAGAAGAGCCGGAGCGATCACGGCGTTCGGCTCCCAGTCGGATATGCGGAAGTAAGCCAACTCGTGCCGGCCAGTGCTTGCGGGCTTGGCTTCGCCGAACACGCGCCGATCGTCGTGGAGCAGCTCGAGGTTCACGATCGTCCGCACGCCGCGTTGAATGAGCCATGCGGCGCCGTCCTGCGCGGGCTTCGCCCCGCGCCACAGCACGTTCGGCGTCACCACGCAAAAATTCGATATGGGAGAGCCGAGGTCGCTCGCGCATCCGGTGGAGGCGACCGGCATCGACGAGAATGGGAAGCCGCCGGTGAGGAGCGCGAACAAGAAGGGGAATGCGGAATTGCGGGTGGTGGAACGGGCCATGTCGGTAGACGATCCAGCCGAACTACGGCGCGATCAGTTTCACCTGACCGTCCCTGTTGCTCAGCTTCAAGGAAGTGGTCGCGCCTCGCGCCAGCACCTGAACGTGGGTCGGGTTGGATTCGCCGCCGAGAACCAGGCCCGCGCCGTCCTCCGAGGCCGCGAGCTTCACGTTGGGTCCGCCTTTGGAATTGATCAGGCGCAGGAGCACGGTCTCCGGATATCCGGTCGTGCCGTCCGGCATCTTCACGGAGGGATCTGCCTGGAACACCGTGATGCTCGCACGCACCCGCCCGCGGTCGTCGACGATCTCGAGCGCCCGGCCGCGGAGCACCGGCGCGGCGCCTTCCGCGCCTGCCGCGCCCGGTCGGGCGAGGGAGATGGCGAGCGAGGCGACATTGACGACGGTCAGGGCGATGAGAAAGCGCTGCGGGTTCATGACGCTCCTTTCAGCAAAGGTTCGGCGTATTCGCTACCCACGCACGCGCCGCCGGCGCACGTCACAGGAACCGCCACTTGAGCAAAATAGCCGCAGCCGCCGGTAGGCCGAAGATCAGAAGAAAGATGGGGAGCTCTTCGGTGGCCGAGTAACCCGCTCTCGCGACACCGACCCACATATTGGCGCCGGCGACGATGAACC
>VBDE01000171.1:6407-16934 GCA_005883665.1 Betaproteobacteria bacterium | reverse complement strand
GTTCTCAGGGAGGGCTGGTATTTCCTGCTGCCCCTGGCGGCGCTCGTCTACTCGCTGTTCGGCCTGAACTACGAACCGGAGATGGCGGGGCTGGTCGCGACCGCGATCGTGCTCGCGCTCGGCGTCCTCGTTCCTTTCCGCGGCAAACGCATCGGCTTTCGCGATCTCGCCGTGATGCTGCGCGACGCGGGAATCGCGGTGCTCGATCTGTTCATGCTCGGCGCGGCGGCCGGGATCATGATCGGCGCGCTCAACTACTCGGGCGTGGGATTCACGCTGACGCTCGTGCTGATCCTTCTCGCCGGCGGAAGCCTGGTCGCGCTGCTCGTGCTCTCGGCCGCCGCCAACATCATCCTGGGACTCGGCCTGCCGACCGTGGGTGTCTATATCGTGCTCGCGACCCTGGTGGCTCCGGCGCTCGTCAAGATGGGGATAGCTCCGATGGCTGCGCACATGTTCATCATGTACTACGGATGCCTGTCGATGATCTCGCCGCCGGTGGCGATCGCCGCCTTCGTCGCGGCGAACCTCGCGGGCGCCGATCCCAACCGCACCGGCTGGGTGGCCATGGCCTTCGGGTGGACGCTGTTCGTGATTCCCTTCCTCTTCGTGTTCTCGGGCACGCTGTTGCTGAAAGGCGATCCGCTTTCGATCGCCGTCGATTTGTCCCTCGCGGTCGCGGGTGTCTGGTTCATTTCTGCGGCAATGATGAGTTACGCCGCGCGTCCTCTCGGATTCGCTGCGCGCGTCTGCCACGGCGTCGCGGGCCTGTGCCTGTTCATGCCGGCGAACGCCTTCGGCGCCGAGCGCTGGATCAACGCGGCCGGAGTAGGCCTGGCCGTCGCGTTGTTCGTCCGGGAGAAGGCCGTCCGCCGGCGCGCAGTCGCCGCCGGGGGATGAGTGACCCAGACCACGCCCCCGGGGTGCGGCTGGTGGCGGAGGAATACGTGATCGGGGAGAAAGGGCAGACGGCATGATCCAGGAAAAAGACGTGCAGGTCCCGGTGCCCCGCGTTGTTCGCGGCCTCGCCCTACCGCTACGACAACAACGAGCTGCCGCCGCGGCCGATGTTCCTGTGGCGCGAGACCGGTCCGATCGAGTGGTACGTCGAGCAGGGCTACGCTTACGTGCACGCCGACGTGCGCGGCACCGGCATCTCGGGCGGCGAGTTCGGGTTCCTCTCGCGCGCGGAGCAGCAGGACCTCCACGACGTCATCGAATGGATCGCAAGACAGAAATGGTCGAACGGCAAGGTCGCCGGCATCGGCCAGTCGTATTACTGCATGTCGCAGTGGTTCATGGGCATACAGAACCCGCCGCACCTGGCCTGCCTTGCTCCCTATGACGGGATGAACGACCCCTACCGCTATCTCGCGTTCCGCGGCGGGATCGAGAGCAACTTTCCCCTGTACTGGTTCAACGCGAGCGTGCGCGTGCCGAACCTGTATCCGGCGAACGGCGACCATCCGAGAATTCTCGAGAAGGATTTCTATCTCGACGTGCAGCGCCATCCGAATTACGACGACTACTGGAAGGAGCGGAGTGCCGCGGAAAATCTGGAGAAGATCAAGGTGCCGGTTTTTTCCATCGGCGTGTGGGCGAAGATGGAGCTGCACCTGGCAGGGAACATCCTCGGCTACCACAAGGTGTCGGGGCCGAAGAAGCTCTTCATCACCGGGACGGCGACCGCGGTCACTTCGCAGATCGACTTCAACAGCGTCGAGTTCCACAAGAAACATCTGCTGCCGTTCTACGCCAAGCACCTGAAGGGCGAGAAGACGGGTTTCGAGGAGCGTCCCCACGTCGAATACGTGGTGAAGAACACGGGCGTCGTACGCTCCTTCGACTCCTGGCCGCCGCCGGGCACGCGGAAAGCGAGGTTCTATCTCGGCAAAGGGCCGACGGGAAGCGTCACATCGCTCAACGACGGCTCGCTGCAGAGCGCGCCGCCCGCGGCGGACGGAGGGAGCACGACTTACGCCTATCCGCACGCGCGCTGGGTGCTGGGGGTGGTCGCGGTCGGGCCGCAGGGGCCAGACCCCGCGGCGGCGGTGTTGACTTTCACGAGCGCGCCGCTGGCCACGGACATGGAAATCGCCGGCCACGGCAAGGCGATCCTGCACGCCTCCTCGACGCGCAAGGACATGGACTTCCACGTCAAGGTGTCGGAGCAATTCGCGCTGGCGCCGGAGGAGCGCGCCAGAGGCGCGCAGCCGCGCTACGTCATCGTCACAAAGGGATGGCTGCGGGCCTCGCACGCGATGGACCGCGATCCCTCGCGCAGCACCGAGGACATCCCGCATTACACCCACGCGAACCCGAAGCCGCTCGCGCCCGGCAAGGTCTTCGCGCTCGAGATTCCGCTGATGGCGATCGCCTGGCGCTTCCAGAAGGGCAGCCGCATCCGCGTCGAGATCGCCTGCGGGGATTCACCCATCACGGACGGCCTCTTCTTCCACGTCTATCGCCCCGACAAGATCGGCAGCGACACGATCCACCACGATGCAGCGCACCAGTCTCAGCTGATCCTGCCGGTGCTGGATGCAAACTGAGCTATTTGCTTATCCCGATTTCCCTGTAGTACTTCATCGCTCCAGGGTGCAGGGGAACACCCTCGAGGGACTTCGCCATGTTCTGCGGCTGAAAGAGCGCGAACGGAGGGAAGGTCGCGACCAGGTCCTCCTTGCCGTCGTGCAGGGCCTTCGCGACCGAGTAGACGACGTCGTCGGACACTTTGGCGTTGGTGATCAGCACCATGTCGAAGGCGATCAGGTTGGTCGGTTTGGTGATTCCGTCGAGCGCGGGATTCGGGGCGACCTGCATCACGTAGGCGCCCGGCAGAAGCGCCTGTGTGCGCTTCAGCGCGTCGGGCGAAGTGCCGACTTCCAGGACGCGCAGTCCTCCGACGCTCGCGTTCGCCTGCTTGATCGCCGCCGAGCCCAGGGCGAAGAACAGCACGTCGACTTTGCCGCTCATGAAGTCCTCCGCCTGCCGGACGACGTTCGGCGCGGGAACCCTCACCACGTCTCCGTACCCCAGCCCCATGTTCGCGAGGTGCGCCTCGATGATCCGCGCGATCGTCTTTTGCGCGTTGAACTCGCTCGAGACGCGCTTGCCTTTGAGATCGGTGATCGAATTGATCCTGGAGTCGGCGCGCACGTGCATGGCGACCCGGTACGGAATGAGCGAGCCGACGTAGCGCATCGCCGGTTGCCTGCCCCGGCCTTCGTATTCCCCGGTGCCGGTCGAATAGAAAGTCGCGTCGAACGAGTTCGACACGTTGAAATCAGCCGTGCCGCTTTCCACTTCCTCGAACCCCGTGCTCGCCTGTGCCTGGACGATGGCCCGGAGCTTCGCCCTCTCGACCAGCACTTTGGCGATCGCCTGCCCCGCAGAGTTGGAGAAGGACCCCGCCGGGGTGGTCACGATACCGATCGTCTGGGCGACTGCCGCAGCCGTCAGGAAGGGCGCACACAGGGCAACGGCGCGCAGCGATTTCATGGTCGATCCCCCCTCGTATTTTTGGCGGGCTAGGCCGCCATTTCTTTTGCGGTCGCTTTCTCTTCCTCGGTCGGGAACAGCAACGCTGCAGTAAAAGTGATGAAGGCGAGCGTTCCGAGCACATAGTACAGGAGCTTAAAGTCCCCGCTCGACTTGTAGACCCAGGCGACGAGCGGCACGGCGAGCGCGCTCGCTCCGAACGAGACCACGTAGCGCACCGCATAGGCGCGTGCGCGCCATTCTTCCGCGGTGTAACGGGCGATCATGGCGTCGTTGATCGGGATCTGCCCGAACACGAAGAACATCATCGCCACGGCGGTCGCAAGCATCAGGTAGCTTTCGGTCGTGCCGGCGAGAGCGAGGAGCGGTACCTGGAGCGCGACCACCGGGACGAACACCGATTTGAGCGGGCGGCGGTCGAGCCACCAGCCGACGCAGAGCTGCGCCACCGCGGCGATCAGATAGACGCCGCACACCAGCCTGCCGATGCCGAAGGTCGAGTGGGTCAGGGCCGAGAGGCGCTCGTCGAACACCTTGGGCATGGAAATAGTCGTGGCGTTGAAGATCACGCCGCTGCAGGCGGTGGCGACGGTGAGGACCCCGAACACGCGGGCGAGGTCTGCGCGCGAGGCCTTGTAGAACCCGCTCCGGCGCGCCGGCGTTTCACCTTGCGCTTCGCGTGCGAACAGCACGAATGCCGCCCCCACGCCAAGAGCGATTGCGCCCGGAACGATGAACGCCGCTCGCCAGCCGATGGTGTCGGCGAGGGCGCCCGCGATCAGCGCGGAGAACGCGACGCCGACGTTGCCGAAGACTCCGTTCACTCCGAGGACCCGGCCCACGTTCTCCTGGTTTGCGACGAGCATCGCGATGCCGACCGGGTGGTAGATCGCGGCGAACACGCCGACGAGCGTGAGACCCAGGGCGATGTGCACCGGTCCGGTGGCGAAGCCCGTGAGGATGCTCGCGGTGCCGATGCCGAAGAAGAACACTACCATCATGCCTCGCCGGCTCCAGCGGTCGGCGAGCCATCCTGCCGGGATCGAAAAGGCGCCAAAGGCGATGAAGCCGCCGAGCGAGAGCGGCAGGAGATCCGCGTAGCCGCGGCCGAGCTCCGCACCCATCGCGAGCACCACGGTGGGGAAAATGAGCATGAGGAGGTGATCGAGCGTGTGCCCGAGATTGAGGAACAGGCTCATGCCGCGCGAGGCGTTCATGGGGAAATGATAACCGGGCAGGCCGGACGCCGCTGGAGCCGGCGGAGAGTTTGGTGCTACTGCAGTGGAAATCAGCGCCGTTTAGTATGACAATTTGATAAAGCAAGCTCGAGGGGCAGCACAATGACTACAAGACGCATCCTTCCGGCGTTGACGGCCTTCCTGCTGGGGCTGGGGGGCGCGGCTGCTCAGGAGCCGAAGGAAAGACCGCACGCCCAGAAATCCCAGGAGACCCAAGCGGAGCTCGAAAGAGAAGTGGAGGAGATGCTTGCCGCCGTGGTACGGGTCAGGATGAAGGCCATTCCCAACGCCCGCAGCAATGCCACCCTGGGTCCGAGCCGAGAGGGGACCGGCGTCGTGATCGACGAGCGCGGGCACATCGTCACGATCGGCTATGTCGTGATCGAGGCCGATTCGATCGAGATCACCACGCGAGACGAGAGGACCGTTCCCGCCACGCTGATCGGTTACGACCACGCGAGCGGCCTCGGGTTGCTGCGCTCGGGCGGGCCGCTGGGGGTGAAGCCCATGCCCATGGGGCAGGCGGCCGATCTCGCCACGCGCGAGCCGGTCATGGTCCTGCCGGCGGGCGGACGCGATGGGGCGAGTCTTGCCTACGTCGTCTCCAAGCGCAAGTTCGCGGCCAGCTGGGAATATCTGCTCGAGACCGCGATCTTCACGGCGCCGCCGACCTTGCAGTGGGCAGGCGCGGCGCTGGTGAGCCGCGAGGGGAAACTGGTCGGCATCGGCTCGCTTTACGTGCGCGAAACGCAAGAGAGCGGATCGGAGGTCCCGGGAAACATGTTCGTGCCGATCGATCTGCTTAAACCGATCCTCGCGGACCTCATCGAGAAAGGACGCAGGAGCGGGCCTGCGCGTCCATGGCTGGGTCTCGCGACCGAGCAGCTGCACGGGCATCTTCTCGTAACTCGGGTCTCGCCGGACGGCCCTGCGGACAAAGCCGGGGTCAGGAACGGAGATATCGTCGTAGGCGTCGGCGCGGAAGCGGTGAAGAGCCACGAGGAGCTCTACCGCAGGGTGTGGGGCCTGGGCGCGGCCGGGGTCGAAGTTCCGCTCAAGATCCTGCAGGGCGCGGACGTTCGCGAGTTGAGGTTGCGCTCGATCGACCGTTTCCAGTACTTCAGGGAAAAGCCGATTTACTGAATCAGGAGGAGCGCTCTCCAAAAAAATCGGCGTAGCCGCAAGACGCGGGTACGCCGAAAGGTGCTACGGAGGAGATCGGTTCTTAGCGGCGGCGGTTGCGCACGAGGCGGCGGTAGCCGGTTTCGAAATCGTTGGCGACGGCGTAGGTGAAGCGGTCTGTTACGTTGCAGCGTTGCATCAGCTGGTACATAGACAGGGCGGTACCCAGAGCGAGGCCTGCAACGCACAGGATCTGAAGCACGATGATTACGGTTTCCATGGTCTTTCTCCTCTTTTCCGATTGACAGTTCGTTCCTTACCCTACTTAGAGCAGGAAGCGGGCCAGGTCCGATCCGAGGGCGGCATGGTTGGAGAGTTTCTCATTAACATAATGATTAATATGAATTATTATGACAATCTTTCGGTCATGGAGCCTGGATGTGAGCGCGCGCTTACAGTGGCGTCCGGCTGACAGCGACGTCACCGCTCAGCAAGTGGAAAACTCGGGCGGCCCGCTTTGCTAGCATGGCGCAGCCGCCGGGATTCGCGGGGAAGGGGCCACTTCGCTTGAGCGGGCAGTTCGCCGGCACGACGCCGATCCAGGAGCACCAGCGCTTCGACGTGGGAGCGCTGGAGGGCTATCTCCGCAACCACGGCTTTTCCGGCCCGCTCACCGTGCGGCAGTTCAAAGGCGGCCAGTCGAACCCGACCTACTTGATCAGCGGTGGGGAGGGTCGCCACGTGCTGCGCGCCAAGCCCGGTCCGGCGGCGAAGCTCCTCCCTTCGGCGCACGCGGTGGAGCGCGAGTTCCGCGTGATCACGGCCCTCAGGCAGGCCGGCATCCCCGCGCCCCGCACCTACTGCCTGTGCGAGGACGAGAGCGTAATCGGGCGCGCGTTCTACGTCATGGAGTACGTCGAGGGCCGCGTGCTCTGGGACCAGTCGCTTCCGGACATGACGCCGCCCGAGCGCGCCGCGATCTACGACGAGATGAACCGCGTGATCGCGGCGCTCCACCGGATCGATTACGCGGCTGCGGGGCTGTCGGACTACGGAAAACCGGGCAACTATTTCGCGCGGCAGATCGGGCGCTGGAGCAGGCAGTACCGGGCTTCGGAGACCGAACGAATCGAGCCCATGGACAGGCTCATCGCCTGGCTGCCTGAAAACATTCCGGCGGGAGACGAAACGACGGTGGTGCACGGCGATTACCGCATGGACAATCTGATTTTCCATCCGCGCGAGCCGAGGATTCTCGCCGTCCTCGACTGGGAGCTTTCAACGCTCGGCCACCCGCTCGCGGATTTTTCCTATCACTGCATGAGCTGGCACATCCCTCCGGGGCAGTTTCGCGGCATCGCGGGGCTCGACCTCGCCGAGCTCGGCATTCCGAGCGAGTCGCAATACATCGCGTCATACTGCGGGCGCGCCGGGCGCGGGGAGATAGAGCATTGGGATTTCTATCTCGCCTACAATCTGTTCCGGATCGCCGCGATCCTGCAGGGCGTGATGAAGCGCGCGCTGGAGGGCACGGCGGCGAGCGCGCAGGCGCTCGAGGCGGGCCGGCGCGCCCGCCCGCTCGCGGACCTGGGATGGGAATACGCCGAGAAGGCGATGAAGAACAGGTAGCACGAGGGCCGAATGGATTTTGCCTACTCCGACAAGGTGAAGGCATTGCAAGGGAAGCTCGCGCGCTTCATGGACGCGCACGTCTACCCGAACGAGCGTCGCTTCCATGACGAAGTCGAGGCGAACCGCGCGAAGGGCAATCCCTGGGTGCCCACGAAACTCATCGAGGAGCTGAAGCGCAAGGCGCGCCCCGAAGGACTCTGGAATCTTTTCCTGCCGCGCTCGCCGCGGGCGCCCGAAGGACTCTCGAACCTCGAATACGCGCCGCTGTGCGAAATCATGGGGCGCGTGCACTGGGCGCCGGAGGTGTTCAACTGCTCGGCACCCGACACGGGCAACATGGAGACCCTGGAGCGCTACGGGTCCGAGGAGCAGAAGAGGCAATGGCTCGATCCACTGCTCGCCGGCGAGATCCGCTCGGCCTTCCTCATGACCGAGCCGGACGTGGCCTCCTCCGATGCGGCCAACATTCAATGCCGCATCGAGCGGAACGGAAAAGACTACGTCATCAACGGGCGCAAGTGGTGGTCATCGGGCGCGGGCGATCCGCGCTGCAAGCTCTTCATCGTGATGGGCAAGACCGATCCCGGTGCGGCGAAATATGCGCAGCAGTCGATGATCCTTGTGCCGCGCGAGGCGCTCGGCGTGAAAATCCTGCGCCCCTTGAGCCTCTTCGGCTACGACGACGCGCCCCACGGCCACATGGACATCGCTCTGGAGAACGTGCGCGTGCCGGCTTCAAACATCCTGCTCGGCGAAGGCCGCGGCTTCGAGATCGCGCAGGGGCGGCTCGGACCCGGACGCATCCATCACTGCATGCGCCTGGTCGGCGTCGCGGAGCGCGCGCTCGAGCTCATGTGCAAGCGGAGCCTGGAGCGCGTGACGTTCGGCAAGCCTGTCTCAGAGCGCACGGTGACGCAGGAGCGCATCGCCGAGGCCCGCATCATGATCGAATCGGCGCGGCTGCTGGTGCTCAAAGCCGCGCACATGATGGACACGGTGGGAAACAAGTCCGCGCGAGCCGAGATCGCGATGATCAAGGTGCTCGCGCCCAACGTCGCGTGCAAGGTGCTCGATTGGGCGATCCAGGCGCACGGCGGCGGCGGTATGTCGGAGGATTTCCCGCTCGCCTACATGTACGCTCATTCGCGCACCCTTCGCTTCGCCGACGGACCCGACGAAGTGCACCGCAACGCGGTCGCCAAGCTCGAGCTCTCGAAGCACATCCCGGCGCCGAAGCGCTGAACTCGTGTCACTCCCGGCGGCTTCGTCATCGCTTCCGATCGGGAAGGGGCGGGACGGGGCGCGGCCTGCGGTCCGGGCCGGTGGCGACGTAAGTGAGGGTCGCCTCGGTCACCTTGACGGTCTCGACGTCGGAAGGATTGCGCTGCGCGTACACCTCGACGTTGACCGTGATCGAGGTATTGCCCACGCGCACGATTTCGCCGTAGAAGGAAAGCAGGTCGCCGATGAACACGGCCTGCTTGAACTGGAACGAGTTCACCGCGACGGTGGCGACGCGGCCGCGTGCGTGGCGAGCTGCGAGCACGCCTCCGGCGACGTCGACCTGCGCCATGATCCAGCCGCCGAAGATGTCGCCGTGCTGGTTGGCGTCGGCCGGCATCGGCACCATGCGCAGCACGGGCTCCTTGTTTTCAGGAAGCTTGGTCACGAATCGATCCCTCGAGGGCGGTGGTCGCAATGGTACCGTGAAGACCGGGATCAGCCCAACGCCGCTTCGATGCGCGGAAAGTCCCGGAGAAAGAAGCGCGCGTCGTGCCCGCGCGCTTTCATCGCGGCCGCGATCGGAAGCAGGGTCGTGACGTGTCCCGTGCCCGCGCCCAGCTCCCAGGCGAATTCGATTTTCGCCACTGCGATTCGAGTCCCCGAAATAAAGAAGCCCGCCGCGAGGCGGGCCTCCAGTGTAGCGGCTCAAGGCCCTACTGGACCACGCACTCCAGGCTCGAACCGGCGTTGATGCTGCTCGTCTTCAGCGTCTGCCCGAAGCTGGGCGGCGGGGTGACCTGCGGAAGATTCGGCGGCGGGGGGACGAGCCTTGGAGGCAGATTGATATTGGTGGAGAAGCCCACCTGTCCGATGCCGACCAGCTGCTCCACGCCCCCCGAGATAAGCGCGATCTGCCCGTCGGCCACCGTCACGTACACCCCCGGCGGCGGCAGGTTCGGGGGCGCGCTCTGGCCGGCCGGGGGGCGCGGGGATGTCGATCGCCGAATAGTCGGTGCCGCGGATGCCGATGGTGGCGGTGGAGGTCACCATCCTGTAGGCGCTGCGATTGGTGGCGCGCTTGCCGATCAGTCCGGTGAGCGAACGCAGGCCGCCCTTGAAAAGCTGCATGGCGAAGTTGTCGCGCTCGGGGCGGCCCTCTTCGTAGCCGTACGTCTCGATCTTGACCTGAGTGTTGGGGCGCAGCGTCACCTGTCCGCCGTCGGTGAAGCGCAGCTGCGCATAGCTGTCGCGCTCGGTGGAGATCACGTCGCCGACGAAAACATCGGAACGCTCGGCCAAGGCCAGCACCGAGCCGTCGGGCCGCTGCACCGAGAGCGTCCCCGACAGGTGCTGAACGGTGGCTTGGGCAAAGGCGAAAAGAGGGGCGAGCAGCGCAGCCGCGGCGAGCGCGCGGACGAAGAGGCGAAGCGCGCTCACTTGCAGACCGCCGCTGCTTTCTTAACGTCGTTTTTCTTGACCTTTTGGTCCACAGTGCCAAGCGTTACTGGAAAATTGGTCGCCTGCTTGACGCTCGCCGTGAGGGCGATGGAGGCCAGCTTCGACGTGTCGGAAAGACTTGCGATCGCTACGCTGCTGGCGCCCAGAGCGCCACTGGTGTTGATGGCGCCCACGGTGACACGGAAGCCGTAAAGACTGACGCTCCCGCCGTTGGTCGTAATGTTGCCGGAGCCGAAACCCGACGTGATGCTGCCGGAGCCACTCGCAGTGCCCGATGCCAAGTCGTTGGCCCTCAGAGTTATGTTCGTGCCGCTGGCAGTGATGTTGCCGCCCAGGTTGATGTTGTTGCCGG
>VBDE01000171.1:0-6337 GCA_005883665.1 Betaproteobacteria bacterium | reverse complement strand
CGAAATCGTAGATAGGGTGCCCAACAATGAAGGATCATCGAAGCAGACTCCGGCTCCGGATAGGCAGGTCAGCTGGTCTATCCCGACGAGCCCAATATTTATGTCAGTCGGATCGAGCAGCCACTCGCCACCGTTGCCGTTCGGCGCACTCGTGTCCACGCTGCCGAATGCCTGCAGCGTTTTTCCTGAAGTCTCGACGAACCCGCCCTTGCCGCTTTGCGAGCCGCCGCGCGCGGAGATGCTGCCGAAGAACTTCGTGGACTCGTCCGACCATACGATCACCCGGCCGCCGTCGCCGGTGGTGCCCGCATCGGCGCGGATGATTCCGTCCGGACCGATCACGGTCTGCTGCGCATTCTGAACTTCGGGGTTGGCGCCGTGCGCGTCGCCGCCGACGAGAACCGTGCCGCCGCCCGCATCGCCCGATGCGTCGATCACACCGTGGCCGATGACTCCGACGCGCACCCCGAGCGCCTGGATCATTCCGCCCTGGCCGGAGCTGCCCTTGGCTTCGTGCCGCCGCTCGGTCCGTTGGCGGTGGTGAGACTGCCCGCGTCGAGCGTGAGGTCCTTGGTGGCGATCAGCCGAATCTCGCCGTTCGCGCCGACCACGGCGCTGTTCGCCTCCACCACGCCGCCCTGGCGCACCAGCGCGCCGAACATGCCGATGCGGCCGGAGTCGGAGATCAGTTGTCCTACGTTGAGCGCCCGCTCGGTGTCCGCGACGAGGCGCACCGTCACGAAGGGGGAATTCTCGGAGACGAGCTCCACGCTCTTGCCCGCGGCGAGCACGATCTCGCCCTGCGGGGAGCGAATGACGCCCGAGTTTTGCACGTCCGGGCCGACCAGGAAGACCCGACCGCCCGCGCCGCCCGAGCTCGTGTCGATGACGCCGGCGTTGGAGGCTGCGCCCGCGCCGGGAGTCTCGGTGAAGCGCATCCGCCCGTTGAGAAAGTCCTGGTCGGACAGATTCAGGCTGGAAGCCACGAATCCGGCGACGTCGATGCGCGCGCTCGAGCCGATCAGAATGCCGCTCGAGTTGAGCAGGAACACCCGGCCGTTCGAGGAGAGCACCCCGTCGATCACGCTTTGCGGGATGACTCCGTTCGCGCCCACCACGCGGTTGAGCACTGCGGAGGACCCCGAGGACTGCAGAAACCGGGTGATCTCGTTGACGCCGATCGAGAAGCTCTGCCAGTTGATGATGGCGTTGGCGCTGTTGGTGATCGTCAGCGTGTTGCCGGAGCTGGCGATGCTCGCGCTGCCCGAGCTGACCGTGCCGCCCGTGGGATTGGCGAGGCTCTGCGCGGTGGAAAGACTGAAGCAGGCGGCCACCGACAGCGCGATCAGCTTGGGCTTGAAATCGCCTCGTTGCCTGGGCTTGGCATTCGACATGGGTATCCCTCCGATAGACTTCATTCCCGCAGCAAACGGGAAACTCATTCTAGACCTCGGTTGCGGGCGCGGAATGTGACTTTTCGCACAGGCGGTCCGCCTCAGAAGCTGTAAGCAGCAGCGAAATGCACGCGAGTATCCCCCTTGATGCGGGTCCCCGCGTCATGAGTGACGCGGGCCGCGTCGAGCCGGAAAGCGAAGGACTTGCCCTGGTTCGCGCGCAGGCCGATGC
This sequence comes from Betaproteobacteria bacterium, assembly GCA_005883665.1. GTDB lineage: Bacteria > Pseudomonadota > Gammaproteobacteria > Burkholderiales > SG8-39 > VBDM01. Next base: position 4,711 of record VBDE01000171.1, on the reverse strand, counting down.
CGACGCTGCCTAAGCCGCTGGTGGCGTTATTGAGATCGCGCGCCGGCGGATTGTCGCGACCACGTGCCATGTCGACGAAAATCAGCGCTCGAACTTTCCAGGCGCTGCCGATCGTCGTCCCGAAATCCGGACCATAGCCCTCGAGCGAGAAACGGGTTCCATTGTCGCTTGCCGTCTCACGCTCGTAGTAGCCGCGCACGCTGTCCGCCCCGCCCATCCCGAATTGCTCGCCGGGGATGAGCAGGTCCTTCGTCTGCTGGCCGTTCGCGGCCGCGCGCATGATGAAATCCGAAGGCAGCAGCTGCGAGAAAGCAGCGCCCGCGCGCCAGATCGAGTACTTGGCCGAAGCGCCGGCGCGCAGATTGGGCTCATCAAAGGCCGCCTGGTCGCCCTTGTTGCCCCCCGGAATATTGTGCGAATAGGAGACGTTGAAGGACAGATCCCGGCCGACCTGCGACACGCGGCCGCTGTAGGTGAGCGAGGCGGGATGGACCGTGATGTCCGGGACCTGTGACCCGCCCAGATCCGCGAAAATGACGCTGTTCTTGTACGCCCGGTAATCCAGTCCGAATGCGGCTCGGTGCTCGTAAGTATCGACCCGCCCCAGCAGCTGCGTGTAACGCAGTCCGAAGACCGTCCCCTTGCCCGACACGGTGAAAAAATCCTGCACGGTGCCCGAATTGACACTCGAATACCCGGCGAGGGCATCGACGACGCCGCTCCACTTGTATACAGGCACACGGTATCCGGCGCCGAAGACCTTCACGTCGGACGCGTGCCCCGGAGAGGTGAGCACCTGCGCATTGATCACGTCGTCGCCGTTGAAGAGGTTCGCGTTCTGATAGCCGACGCCGGTGCGCAAGTTTCCGGTCTTCGGAGTGCCGGTGTTGTCCGCAAAGACGGAGATCCTGGAGGGGTTTTCGTCCGTGACGCGAACGGTCGCGTCGACTTGGCCGGGGTCGTCCGCGGCCTGCAGCGCCAAGCTCACCTGCTTGGCCGGGTTCTCGTTGACGAGCTGAGCGTCCTGGCCGATCGCGCGCGTGTTCGGAGAGGTGCCCTCTTTCAGCGAGGGCAGGCCGGCTCTGACGTTCTTTTCGTCGAAAAAACGGTTGCCCTGCACCCGCACCCGCCGGATTCGCGCCTCGACCACGCGCAAGCGCACCTGGCCCGAACGAATGTCCTGCTCGGGAACGCTCACGCGCACCGCGTTGTAGCCGCGGCCGGTGTAGACACCCTGCAGCGCCTCGAGCGCGCGTTGAATGTCTCCGAAGTCGCGGTCCTTTCCGGAAAACGGCGCGAGAATCCGGTCGAGCTCGCCTTGCGCGAGAATGGAATTGCCCTCGACGAGAAAACGCTGGATCGCGAATCGCGGTGGGGCCGGCGGTTTGGAGGGCGCTGCGATCGGTGGCCGGGATTGCGGCGCAGCGGGAGCCTGGGACTGCGGCCTCGAAGGCTGCGGCTTCGTCGGCGCCTGCGCAATCGCGAGGCTCGCGCACAGTGCGAGCAGCGATCCTGCCGCCGCTCCGAGCAAGCGGCTGCGCAACGCATACACCGTTGGTATTGGAGCCACCTTGACCCTCCCTGGCCAGGAATCAAAATTCTCCCACGGCCGATCGCGCAGGGGCAAGCGTCCCGAAAAATGTGATTTGTTTACGGCAATGTCATCGCGTGCGAAGACTCAAGGAATTTCCGGCTTTGCTCTTCAGATAGTTCAGTGGTCCGCCGCGGAAGGGCGCGAAACCGGTACCGAAGATGAGTCCCGCGTCGGCGAGGTCGGCACTGGCGACGATGCCTTCGGCGACCGCCGCCTGAGCTTCCCTGAGGTAGGGTGCGATCAGCTTCTCGGTGAGTTCGGGCGTAACGCCGCGCGCGGCGCCTTTGCGCGCCTTGCCGTCCTTCCAGACGTAGAAGCCGCGGCCGGTTTTCTTGCCGAGATTTCCCGCGGCGACGAGCTCGGCGAGCTTCCTCGGAGGCTCCGCGCGCTCGCCCGCCAATTCCTTCCCCACCGCGAGACAGATGTCCAGGCCCACCGTGTCGGCCAGCTCGATCGGCCCCATCGGCATGCCGAACGCCGTGACCGCCGCGTCGAGCGTCTCCGGCGCGACGCCTTCGTCCACCATGCGCAGCGCCTGGTCGATGTAGGGACCGAGCACGCGATTGACGAGAAAGCCTGGTGAATCCTTGACCGGCAGGGGCAGTTTATCGATCTGCCGCACGAACGCCGCCGCCCGCTTCGCGATCTCCGCGTCGGTGACCGTGCCCTTGACCACTTCGACCAGCTGCAACTGCGGCACCGGGTTGAAGAAATGGATTCCCACGAGGCGCGACGGATTCCTGAATTTCGCGCCGATGTCGGCGAGCTTGAGGCTCGACGTATTCGAGGCGAGGAGCGCCTCCGGCTTCGCCGCCGCCTCGAGCTTCGCGAACAGATCGCGCTTGGCCTGCAGGTTCTCGAAAATCGCCTCGATGACGACGTCCGCCCGCCGCGCTCCGTCCCCGGCGGCGTCGGGAGTCAACCGGTCGAGCGCGTCCCGAATTCTGGATTTTTCGCGCAGCCGGCGTTTGAAAAGCTCGGCCGCGCGCTTCATCGCCGGCGCGAGGCGCTCGGGCGACTGGTCCTGCAGCGTCACGGTCAGGCCGCGCATCGCGCACCAGGCGGCGATGTCTCCGCCCATGACGCCAGCGCCGACCACGTGAACATGTTTCGCCTTGAAGTCGGTGTCCTTCCCGAGCGATTTCAAGCGCTCCTGGAGGAAGAAGATGCGGATGAGATTGCGCGCCGTGTCGCCCTCCAGAAGCCCGATGACGGAAGCCGGATCCTCGGGTCGCGGTGCGAACGGATCGCCGTCGTATTTCCTCCACAGCTCGAGGATCGCGTAAGGCGCGGGGTAGTGATCCGGCGAGGCCCTGGAGGCAAGCTGCTTCCTCGCCAGGTGAACGACGAGCGGACGCATCAGCGCGGAATTCATCAGCCGCTGAACGAGAGGCAGCCTTCTCGGGCGGGGCGCCTCGAGCACCATCATGCGCGCGGCGTTCTCCTGGATGCGCGGCGGCACCGCCTCGTCCACGAGACCCAAACGCTTCGCGCGGCGCGCATCCACGGCCCGGCCCGTGAGCAGCATGTCGAGCGCGGCAGTCGGGCCGACGAGGCGCGGCAAGCGCTTGACGCCGCCCCAGCCCGGAAGGATGCCGAGCATCACTTCGGGAAGCGCGAAGCGCGTTCCGGGCTGATCCACCGCGACGCGATAGCGGCAGGCGAGCGCGAGCTCGACGCCCCCGCCCATGCAGAAACCATTTACGAGCGCAAGCGTCGGGAAGGGCAGGGCTTCGAGTTTGTTATAGAGATCCCAGCCGCGCTTGACCAGGCGCATCGCGTCGTCCGCGTCCCTGATCTTGGTGAACTCCTCGACGTCGGCGCCCGCGATGAATCCGGAGTCCTTGCCGGAGCGGATGATGAGCCCCCGCGGATTCTTCGCGCGTAGCTCGTCGAATATCCGGTCGAGCTCCGCCATCACGTCGGCGGACAGGACGTTCGCGGAGGCGCCCTTCTTGTCGAACGACAGCCAGACGATGTTGTCGTGGTCGGTCTCGAGCTTCCAGTGTTGGTATTTGCCCGTCACGACGATTACAGCGCCTCGACCAGCATCGCCCCGCCGAGGCCTCCGCCGATACAGATCGAAGCCATGCCGCGCTTGCCTTTTGCGCGCTTGAGCGCATGCAGTAAATGCAGCACGATGCGCGCACCCGAGGCGCCGACCGGGTGCCCTAGCGCGATGGCCCCGCCGTCGACGTTGAGTTTTGCCTTGTCGAGCTCGCCCATCGCGCCATCGAGTCCCAGTTCCTCGCGGCAGTATTTGTCTTCCTCCCACGCCGCGAGGCAGGCGAGCACCTGGGCCGCGAACGCTTCGTTGATTTCCCAGACAGCGAGGTCGTTGAGCTCAAGGCCGTGACGCTTGAGTATCGGTGTCGAGGCGTGCACGGGCCCGAGGCCCATCTGCGCCGGGTCCAAACCCGCCCACTGCGAGTCGACGATGCGGCCGAGCGGTTTCAGATCGTGGCGCTTCACTGCCTCCTCGGTCGCGAGCACCAGCCACGCCGCACCGTCTGTGATCTGCGAAGAGTTTCCCGCCGTGACGCTGCCGTATTTCCGGTCGAAAAAGGGTTTCAGCTTCGCGAGGTTCTCCGCCGTGGAGTCCTTGCGAACACCGTCGTCGTCCTTGTAGAGATTGCCTTTGTCGTCGAAGACCGGGACGATTTCCGCTGCCAGACCGTCATGCGGCTCGCTGAATACGCCGTTCTCCTGCGCGCGGAGGACGCGGGCATGGCTCTCCGCGGCGAATTCGTCCATTTCCCGGCGGCTGATCCCGAAGCGGTACGCGAGATTCTCGGCCGTCTGACCCATGAGAAGCCCCACGTAGGGGTCGGTCAGGCCTTTCATGATGCCGATGATGGGGGTGAGCAGCTGGGTCGGTTTCAGCTTCAGGAACATGCCGACCTTCTGGAGAGGAGTCTTCGCGGCCATGAAGTTCGAAAACCACATGACCATGACGTCCGAGTAGAGAAGGGGCACGCGTGAGAGCGCGTCCACGCCGCCCGCGAGCACGAGGTTCGAACGCCCCGAGAGCATGTTCGCTACGCCTGAGTCGAGCGCCTGCATGCCCGAGGCGCAGTTGCGCATCACGGTCCATCCCGGCACCTTCTGTCCGCAGCC
>VBDE01000315.1 GCA_005883665.1 Betaproteobacteria bacterium | reverse complement strand
CTCGACCCGCGCCTCGAGCTCGGAACGCTGGTCTTCGCGAGCAATGTTCCGATCGTAGGGGGATGCATCCCCGGGGGAGACTCCTTCATCTACAACCTGGATTTCTCCTCGGGAAGCTACGTTCCGGGAAGCGTGGGCAATATCGCCGCAGTGAGACAAGGGGCGTTCCTGGTGGGGTTCACACCCATACAAACGACCGACGGGTCGATCCGTACGGTCAACACGGATTCCGCCGGCGGCCTGGGGACCGGCAGCGTGAACATCAACAAGAACGCCAAGGGGATATCGCGCTTCTCCTACCGCGAGCGCTGAGCGGAAGTCCCGCGCCGGGCGCCGAAAAAGCGCTCAGCGCGGCGCGGCGCGCAAAGCCAGCTCGCGCGGCAGGGTGAACACCACGCTCTCGTTCACGCCTTGGAGCTGACGCACGCTGCCTGCGCCGAGCGCCTTGAGGCGCGCGATCAGCTCGCTCACCAGCACCTCCGGAGCGGAGGCTCCGGCCGTCACACCGACCCGGCGCTTTCCCGCAACCCACTCGGCCTTCAGCTGCTCGGCGCTGTCCACCATGTAGGCCTCGATGCCGCGGCTTTGAGCGACCTCGCGCAGCCGGTTGGAATTCGAGCTGTTGGGCGAGCCGACCACGATCACGACGTCGCATTGCGGCGCCATGACCTTGACCGCGTCCTGCCGGTTTTGCGTCGCATAGCAGATGTCGTCCCGCTTCGGACCCGTGATCGCGGGAAAGCGCGCTTTCAGCGCCTCCACGATCGCGGCGGCGTCATCCACCGAGAGCGTAGTCTGCGTCACGTAGGAGAGCTTTCCCGGATCGCGCACTTGCAGGCGCGCGACGTCGGCGGTGGTTTCCACGAGGACCATGCCTTCGGCGGCCTGGCCCATGGTCCCCTCGACCTCCGGGTGGCCGCGGTGGCCGATCATGACGATTTCGCGGCCCGCCGCGCGCATCTTCGCGACTTCGACGTGCACCTTGGTGACGAGCGGACAGGTCGCGTCGAACACGCGCAGACCCCGCGCCTCGGCCTCGCCGCGCACGGCCTTCGAGACGCCGTGGGCGCTGAAGATCACGGTGCTGCCCGAGGGAACCTCGCCAAGCGCCTCGACGAACACGGCGCCTTTGCTCTTCAAGTCCTCGACGACGTATTTGTTGTGCACGACCTCGTGACGAACGTAGATCGGCGCGCCGTGGATCGCGAGGGCGCGCTCGACGATGCCGATCGCGCGCTCGACACCGGCGCAAAAACCGCGTGGATTGGCGAGCAGGACTTCCATGGCCGTCTATTTTAGAGCTTTTGCGCGGCACCGGCCGAACGCAGCCCGTCTAGGATCAGCAGTCCCGCTCCTACGGTGATCGCCGAATCGGCGAGGTTGAAAGCCCAGAAATGCCAGCCGAAGGCGTGAAAATCGAGAAAATCCACCACGTGGCCGAGGGCGACCCGATCCCAGAGATTGCCGAGCGCACCGCCGAGTATCAAGGCAAGTCCCGCTGAAAAAAGCCGCTCGCTCGAATGCCTGGCGAGGAGGAACACGATGGCGGCGGTCGCAGCGACGGCGATCCCGATGAACAGCGCCCTTTGCCAACCGCCCGCGTCGGCGAGAAAACTGAACGCCGCGCCGCGGTTGTGCGCGAGCACCAGATTGAAGAAGGGCGTGATCTCACGTACCTCACCGAAGCGCAGGCTAGCACTGATCGCGACCTTGCTCGCCTGGTCCGCCAGCGCGAGGACGAGCGCGAGCGCAAGCCACTGGGCGATGCGTTTCAGGCTTGTCGGGATCATGCGAACTGCCGGGGCTCGCCCGAGCCGTAGAGGTTTTGCACGCAGCGCCCGCAGATCCCCGGGTGGTCCGGGTCGGCGCCGACATCCGCGCGCCAGTGCCAGCAGCGTTCGCACTTCGGGTGTGGACTCGGCATTGCGCGGATTGGCGCTTCTGCCGCGCTCTTCGCATCGGTGACCAATGCTTGGGAAGTGATGAACACGAAGCGCAGCTCGTCATCAAGGCTTCGCAGCAGCCGAAGCTTATCACCGTTGGCGGCGATCTCCACTTCGGCTTGTAAGGAGGAGCCAATTTGGGCTCCGGCCCGCAATACCTCGAGGACCTTTTGCACCTCCGAACGGATATCGCGCAGAGCTCGCCACTTCTCTACCAGGCCCTCCCCCTGCGCTTCCGGCAGACGATAGTAGGTATGGATGAAGATCGTCTCATCCTCTGGTTGAAAAAGCTTCCAGGCTTCCTCCGCCGTGAAACTCAGGACAGGTGCTATCAGCCGCAATAGGCATTGCGTGATGTGGTACAGGGCGTTTTGCGCCGAGCGGCGCGCTGGCGAGTCTTTTCCGCAGGTATACAGCCGATCCTTGAGAACATCGAGATA
>VBDE01000314.1 GCA_005883665.1 Betaproteobacteria bacterium | reverse complement strand
GTGAGGAGGATCCTTGACGTTCTCCCCTTCCGCATGTTGTATGATGATTACATACAACCAGCCGCTGCAACAAGTGCTGGGATCGGTTCGAGAAAATCCATCCAAAAGGAGAACTCCCAATGAAACGGCGTGACGTGATCCAAGCTGGTGCCGCTGCAGCGCTCGCCGCGGCTGCGCCGCTGCGCAGCGTGTTTGCCCAGCAGAAGACGGTGTGGAAGGCGGCCGATGTGCATCCGCTCGGCTATCCGACGGTCGAGGCCGTCGTGCGCATGGGCAAGAAGATCGAGACGGCGACCGGCGGCCGCATCTCGCTGCAGATGTATCCCTTGATGCAGCTCGGAGGCGAGAAAGAGATGATCGAGCAGGCGCAGCTCGGCGCCCTGCAGCTCGCGCGCATTTCGGTCGGCCCCATGGGCCCGGTGGTGGACGAGCTCAATGTCTTCAACCTGCCGTTCATCTTCCGCGACGAGGGACACATGAGAAAGGTGATCGACGGGCCGATCGGCGACGAGCTGCTCGCGCGCATCAGCTCCAATCCCAACACGCGCCTGGTCGCTCTGTGCTGGATGGACGCCGGCACGCGCAACGTCTACTCCAACAAGCCGATCAAGGCGCCCGCAGACCTGAAAGGCATGAAGATCCGCATGATGGGCAATCCGATCTTCGTCGAGACCATGAATGCCATGGGCGGCAACGGCGTCGCGATGGGCTTCGACCAGCTGTTCTCGGCGCTCCAGACCGGCGTGGTGGACGGGGCGGAGAACAATCCGCCGACCCTGCTCGCGCAAAATCACAACCAGGTGAGCAAGGTCTACAGCCTGACCGGCCACCTGATCATCCCCGAGATCCTGGTGTTCTCCAAGCGCACCTGGGACACGCTCTCCAAGGCGGACCAAGACCTGCTCAGGAAGGTCGCGCGCGAGGCCCAGACGGAGGAGCGGGGTCTGTGGGACAAGATGGTCGCGGAGTCCACGCAGAAGCTCAAGGCCGCCGGCATGCAGTTCGTCGAGACCGACAAGAAGGCGTTCTACGACGCCACGCGGCCGATCCGCGAGAAGTACGGCTCGAAGCACGTCGCGCTGATCAAGAGAATCGAAGACACGAGATAAGGACGGGGCGCGGACCCGGTTCGTGCCTTCGCCTGTCGGGAGGGTAGCGAGGGAACCGTGAGGTTCTCCCGTTCGCGATGAGAGCACGTTACGCGCTGGCGATGGAGGGCCTGTACCTCGCTTGCGTGGGGATTTCCGGGCTCGCCCTGGTCGTGATCACGCTGATCATCCCCTACGGGGTGTTCATGCGCTACGCCATGAATTCGGCGGCGAGCTGGCCCGAGCCGCTCGCCGTGCTGCTGATGGTGCTGTTCTCGTTCGTCGGCGGCGCAGCGGTCTACCGCGCCAACCTGCACATGGCGGTGGTGGCGCTCCTCGAAGCGGTGAACGAAAGAACGCGCAGGGCGATGCTGGCGCTGGTCGATCTGTGCATGCTGGCCACTGCCCTGTTCATGCTCGGCTACGGCGCCCATCTCGTCATCGTGACCTGGCACCAGGTCATCGCCGAGTTTCCCGGCCTGTCCGTCGGCATCACCTACCTGCCCATCCCCATCGGTGGCCTGATAACGGTGCTCTTCATCGTCGAGCGCGTCTGGTGCGGCGAGCCGCCGCGCACCTCGATCATGTACAGCGACCAGCCGCAGGACCTGGAGTAACGAGTGGACATCCTCATCCTGCTCGCGGTCTTCACGCTCCTGTGCGCGATCGGAGTCCCGGTCGCGTACTCGCTCGGCCTCTCGGCGCTCGTCGCCGCGCTGTGGATCGACATCCCGCTCGAGGCGGTCATGCTCAAGATCTCCGACGGGGTGGACAATTTCTCGCTGCTCGCCATCCCCTTCTTCGTGCTCGCCGGCGCGATCATGGCCGAAGGCGGCATGGCGCGGCGCCTGGTGAACCTCGCGCGCGTGTTCGTCGGCTGGATCCGCGGCGGCCTCGCGCTCGTCAATATCGTCGCCTCGACCCTGTTCGGCTGCATCTCGGGCTCGTCGGTGGCCGACACCGCCTCGATCGGCTCGGTGATGATCCCGGAGATGATCAAGCGCGGCTATCCACGCGTGTTCGCCACCAACATCACCATCTGCGGCTCGGTGCAGGCGATCGTGCTCCCGCCCTCGCACAACTCCGTCATCTACTCGATCGCGGCGGGCGGCACCATCTCGATCGCGCACCTGTTCATGGCCGGCATCTTCCCGGGCCTCCTCTTCGGCCTGTGCCTGGTCGTGCTGGTGCTCCTTATCGCCAGGAAGCGCAACTTCCCTCCGTCTGGGGGCTGGTCACCATCGTCATCATCCTCGGAGGCATCCTTTCCGGCGTCTTCACGGCCACCGAGTCGGCGGCGGTGGCCTGCATCTACGCGTTTCTGGTGACGATGTTCGTCTACCGCGACTGCAAATGGAGCCAGCTTCCGCACCTGATCCACAGGACGGTCAAGACGGTCGCGATGGTGATGATGCTGATCGGCTTCTCCGTGGCGTTCGGCTACCTGATGGCGTTGATGCAGCTCCCCGCCAAGGCGACGGCGTTCTTCCTCACCCTGACCGACAACAAGTACGTGATGCTGCTGCTCGTCAACATCCTGCTGCTCGCGCTCGGCACTTTCATGGACCTTGCTCCCATGCTGCTCATCTGCACGCCGATCCTCCTGCCGATGATGATCAAGCTGGGCGTCGATCCCGTCCATTTCGGAATGATCATGCTGATCAACCTCGGCATCGGACTCATCACGCCGCCTGTGGGGCCGACGCTGTTCGTGGGCTGCGCAATCGGCAAGGTGACGATCGAGCAGGTATCGAAG
>VBDE01000313.1 GCA_005883665.1 Betaproteobacteria bacterium | reverse complement strand
AAAGAAAGACAGCCTGGAGTGACCGCAACTGCCAAATACAAGCGCATCCTCCTTAAACTGAGCGGCGAAGCCCTCATGGGAGACGATTCCTTCGGGATCAATCGCGCTACGATCGAGCGCATCGTCGGAGAGATTGCCCAGGTCGCGGCGCTCGGGCTCGAGATCGCGGTGGTGATCGGCGGGGGCAATATCTTCCGCGGGGTGGCGCCGGGCGCCGCGGGAATGGATCGCGCCACCGCCGATTACATCGGAATGCTCGCGACCATCATGAACGCGCTTGCGCTGCAGGACGCCATGCGGCAGGCGGGATTGAACGCGCGAGTGCAGTCCGCGCTCAACATTGAACAGGTGGTCGAGCCTTACATCCGCAACAAGGCGATCCGCTACCTCGAGGAAGGCAAGATCGTCATTTTTGCCGCGGGGACCGGCAACCCGTTCTTTACGACCGATACCGCAGCGGCGCTGCGAGGGACGGAGATCGGCGCGGAAATGGTCCTCAAGGCGACCAAGGTCGACGGCATTTATACGGACGATCCCAAAGTCCGTCCCGACGCCAAGCGTTACGACAAGCTGAGCTTTGACGAAGCCATGATCAAGAATCTGAGGGTGATGGATGCCACGGCCTTTGCGCTATGCCGCGATCAGAAGCTCCCGATCACTGTGTTCAGCATCCTGAAAGCCGGAGCGATGAAGCGGGTTGTCACCGGCGAAAAAGAAGGCACGCTGGTCTACGTGGGCGCTTGAGCCCGCGAGGATGGGGGATTCATGAGTACCCTTGCCGACGTCAAGAAGAACACCGAGCAGAGAATGCATAAGTCGCTCGATGCCCTGAAAACAGACTTGTCCAAAGTCCGCACTGGCCGTGCGCACACGGGGCTGCTCGACCACATCTCGGTGGATTACTACGGCAGCCAGATGCCGATTCCGAAGGTCGCCAACGTAAGCCTGCTCGACGCCCGCACCCTCGGCGTATCGCCTTGGGAGAAAAAGATGCTCGGCGTGATCGAGAAGGCCATCCGCGAGTCCGATCTTGGCCTGAATCCTGCTTCTCACGGGGACATGGTCCGGGTGCCGATGCCGGTTCTCACAGAGGAGCGGCGCCGCGATTTGATCAAGGTCATCAAGCACGAGGGCGAAAATGCCAAGGTTGCTGTGCGCAACTCGCGCCGAGACGCCAATCATGCGCTCAAGGAATTGCTTAAAGGCAAGGCCGTGTCCGAAGATGAGGAACGGCGCGCGCAAGACGAGATCCAAAAGCTCACCGACAAACACATCGCAGATATCGACAAGATGATCGCAGCAAAAGAGGCAGAGTTGATGGCGGTCTGATCGGACACCAGAGAAGATCCACACATGAAACCCTTCGCTAGCTCGACGCGCGAGGTCCCGCCCTCCAACAACATCCCCAGGCATATCGCCGTCATCATGGATGGCAACGGGCGCTGGGCCAAAAAGCGCTATCTCCCTCGCGTCGCCGGTCACAAGCAGGGGGTCGAGACGGTGCGTCAGGTCACGCGTGCGTGCACCGATCGCGGAATCGAATACCTGACCCTGTTCGCCTTCAGCTCGGAGAACTGGCGGCGACCCGCCGAAGAGGTTTCGACGCTGAAGCAGCTGTTCATGGCTGCCCTGGAGCAGGAAGCCGAGCGGCTGCACCAGAACAAGGTGCGCCTGAAGATAATCGGCGATATCGCGCCCTTCGGGGCGCGCGTGGTCGAACTCGCGCACCGCGCCCAAGAGCTGACCTCGCGCAATACGGGGCTCACTCTCACCATTGCCGCCAACTATGGCGGCCGCTGGGATCTGTTGCAGGCTTTGCTGAAGCTGGTGCGCAGCGGCCCGCTGCCGACCGAGGGATACACCGAGGAGCAACTCGCTCCGCATCTCGCACTCAACTACGCGCCCGAACCGGATCTGTTCATTCGCACCGGCGGCGAGCAGCGCATCAGTAATTTCCTGCTTTGGCAGCTTGCTTATACCGAACTCTACTTCACCCCGACGCTGTGGCCGGATTTCGACGCCAAGCAGCTCGACGCTGCGATCGCTTGGTATCGCGAGCGCGAGCGCCGCTTCGGGCGGACCAGCGAGCAGCTCGAAAAAACCAAGCGCGAAAGCGGCGGTCGGCGGAGGATCGCGTAGGGCCCCTGCCGTGCAGGCGGAAAAGCGCGGGCACTCATGCTCAAAACCCGCGTGATGACGGCGGCTGTCCTGCTCGCGGTGTTCCTCTCGGCGTTGTTCCTGTTGCCCAAGGACGGCTGGATCGCATTTTGCGCCGTGTTGCTCGGCGTCGCGGCCTGGGAATGGGGAGCCTTGGCGGCCCTCGCTGCATTCATCCGCACCCTTTACGCGGCGCTCGTGGTCGGGCTCTTCGTGCTGCCCGAGGTTCTGGCGGATTCGCGCGGCCTGTACGCGCCGGCCTGGATCTACTATGCGGCCGCATCGTTCTGGATCATCCTCGTCCCGCTGGGGATTTGGCGGCAACCTCGCCTCGGCAGCCGGGCCTTGCTTCTCGCAGCCGGC
>VBDE01000312.1 GCA_005883665.1 Betaproteobacteria bacterium | reverse complement strand
CTGTTGCGCGGGATCGAGGGATTCGTTCGCCAGCTGCAATCCGGCTAGGACCGTCCTTCGACTCAGGCGGGAATCGCGCTGCGGATCGCGGGCAGCATGCGCGTGACCGCTTCGCGGCCTTCCGTGATCGCGAATTGCGCACGGTGGTAGTCGAGCAGGCCCAGATTGCCGAGGCGCGGCGTAAGCAGAACGTCGGGAGGATCGCCGGCGAGGCGGCTGCGGGCGATCCGCAGCTGCATGATGTTGATCGAGCCCATGAGCGTCTCGAGCAGGGCGGGCGGATCCGGCTCCGCCTGCTTCTCTTCAGTCCGGTTGAATCGGGGCAGGACCCTGCTCATGAAGCCGAGGGGGCCGGTCCGCGTCGGCGCCCGATCATCGTCACCCACGTAGCGCCCGACGAGGTCGGACCCGAGATCGACCGCCAGGACGATATCCGCCCCCATCGCGCGGCACAACGAGATCGGGATCGGATTGACGACGCTTCCGTCGACAAGGTAGCGATCGTCGTACGGTACCGGACGAAACAGACCCGGCACGGCTATCGAAGCGCCGATCGCGACCGACACCTTGCCCTCGCGCAACCAGATCTCCTGTCCGGAATGCAGATCGGTGGCAACCGCCGCAAACTGTATGGGCAGCTCGGAGAACTCGCACTCGACGAACTGCTCGCGAAAGACTTCGTTCACGCGCTCGCCCTTGATGAGCCCGCCGCGCAGGCCGAAGTCCGCGAGCTTGAGCACGCGCTTCCAGTCGAGCGCGAGCGCCCAGGCCTCCAGCTGGTCGAGCCGGCCCGCCGAAAACGCGGCTCCGACGAACGCGCCGACCGAGCATCCCGCGATGAGATCGGGCTTGATGCCCGCCTCCGTGAGGGCGCGCAGCACGCCGATATGCGCCCAGCCGCGCGCCGAGCCCGCGCCGAGGACGAATCCGATCTTGGGTCGCCGCCGCATGGAGTCAGGCTAGGGCGTCACATCCGCTCGAAAATCGCCGCGATCCCCTGCCCGCCGCCGATGCACATCGTGACCAGGGCGTAGCGCTTGCCCGTGCGGTGCAGCTCGTAAATCGCCTTCAAGGTGAGGATGCAGCCGGTTGCACCGATGGGGTGGCCCAGCGCGACCGCTCCGCCGTTGGGATTGACCTTCGCCGGATCGAGCCCGAGATCGCGCGTCACCGCCATCGCCTGGACCGCGAAGGCCTCGTTCGACTCGATCACGTCCATGTCGGCGGGCTTGAGACCTGCTTTTTCGAAGACGCGCTTCACCGCGGGGATCGGTCCGAGGCCCATCAGCTGAGGCTCGACACCCGCGTGCGCGTAGGCCACCAAGCGCGCAAGCGGCTTGGAACCCTGCTTTTGCGCCGCGGATTTTTCCATGAGTACGACGGCGGCCGCGGCGTCGTTGATGCCTGAGGCGTTGCCCGCGGTGACCGTGCCGTCCTTCTTGAACACCGTCTTCAGCTTCTGCAGGTCCGCAAGCGTGGCGTCCTTGCGAACGTGCTCATCGACGTCGAACCGAGCGGGACCTTTCTTCGATTTCACTTCCACCGGGACGATCTGGCTTCTGAAGTGCCCGGCATCGATGGCTTTCGCCGCCCGCCTGTGACTCTCGAGCGCAAACGCGTCCTGCTCCCCGCGGGTGATGCCGTATTTCGCTGCTATATTCTCCGCGGTCACTCCCATATGGCCGTGACCGAAAGGATCGTTCAGCGCGGCGGACATCGCGTCGATCAGCGAGGAGTCGCCCATGCGCTGACCCCAGCGCGCGGCGGGCATGAAGTACGCCGCACGGCTCATGCTCTCGGCGCCCGCGCCGAGAGCGACGTCGGTATCGCCGAGCAGGATGTGCTGAGCCGCGGAGACGATCGCCTGCAGCCCGCTGCCGCACAGGCGATTGTCCTTCGATCGCTGCGACGCGCGAGATGTACATGTCGCGAGCGTCGCCGAGGATCACGCTGCCGAGTACGACGTGCCCGACCGTCGCCGGGTCGATCTTCGCCCGCGCCACCGCTTCCCTAATCGCGAGCGCTCCGAGTTTCGTCGGAGGAATGTCCCTGAGCGAGCCACCGTAGCCGCCGATCGCGGTGCGAACACCGCCCGTCACCACGACTTCACGTTGTGCCATGGCTACCCCCTGTCAACCGCGCCAGCCGTGTTGCATCACGGCTGGCGTTCGCTGGCAGCAGACGAGCGCAGGCGCGTCTGCTGAATTCCCAGCTCACCCCAAAGGTCGTGCGCATCGGAGCGCAGCACCTTCACTTTCGCCCAATCGCCCGGCTTGAGCTTCGAGCCGTCCTCGATGTGCACCACGCCGTCGATTTCCGGGGCATCGGCGGCGGAGCGTCCCACTGCTCCTCCCGCCTTAACTTCGTCCACCAACACCTTGATGGTCTTTCCCAGCTTGCGCTTCAGGCGCCGCGCGCTGATTTTCTCCTGCAGGTGCATGAGCTGCTCACGGCGTTTTTCACGCACTTCGTTCGAAAGCGCGCCGGGCAGTTCGTTCGCTTTCGCGCCTTGCACCGGCGAATACGCAAAACAGCCGACGCGGTCGAGCTCGGCTTCCTCGAGAAAGTCGAGCAGTTCCCGGAACTCGTCTTCGGTCTCGCCCGGAAAGCCGGCGATGAAGGTGCTGCGGATCGTGATATCCGGGCAGATCCCGCGCCAGGCGCGGATGCGTCCGAGATTGTCCTCACCGCTTGCAGGACGCTTCATGAATTTCAAGATCCGCCGGCTCGCGTGCTGAAACGGAACGTCGATGTAGGGAAGGACCTTGCCTTCGGCCATGAGCGGGATCACGTCGTCGACGTGGGGATAGGGATAAACGTAGTGCAGCCGCACCCACACGCCCAATTCTCCGAGCGCCCCCGCCAGATCGCGCATGCGCGCCTTGAGCGGCCGTCCGCCCCAGAAACCGGTGCGGTACTTGAGGTCGACGCCGTAGGCGCTCGTGTCCTGCGAAATCACCAGCAGCTCCTTCACGCCCGCTTTCACCAGGTTTTCCGCCTCCCGCATCACTTCCCCGATCGGCCGGCTCACCAGATCGCCTCGCAGGGACGGGATGATGCAGAACGTGCAGCGGTGATTGCAGCCTTCGGAGATCTTCAGATAGGCGTAATGCCGCGGAGTGAGCTTGATACCCTGGGGAGGCACGAGGTCGGTGAAGGGATCGTGAGGCTTCGGCAGGTGCTCGTGCACCGCAGTCATCACTTCGTCCAGCGCGTGCGGCCCCGTGACGGCGAGGACTTTCGGATGGGTCTCGCGGACCACGTCGCCCTTTGCACCGAGGCAACCCGTGACGATCACCCGGCCGTTCTCGGCGAGGGCTTCACCTATGGCGCCGAGCGACTCCTGCACCGCCGACTCGATGAACCCGCAGGTGTTGACGACCACGAGATCGGCCCCGTCGTACGAAGGCGAAATCGCGTAGCCCTCCGCGCGCAGCCGCGTGAGGATGCCTTCGGAATCGACCAGAGCTTTGGGACAACCGAGCGAGATGAATCCGACCTTCGGTGCCGCGGCCATGCTTTAGATTAAACCTTGCACCACGGTGTGAAGGATTTCAGGACTTTTTCTCCTCGCCGGGCGTCTTATTGTCGCCCGGCGACGGCTGCACGCCGGATTGCGCGCCGAATCCCGGGACTCCGGGAAATCCCGCGAAAGGGAAGCCGGAGAACATGTTGCGCGTCTGGTTCTGTAGCTGTTCCTGCATCTGCTGGAACACGTTGCGGCTCTGTTCTGCATCGCCGGGCCCTGGAAGCTCATGAACTGCTTCCAAAGCTCTTCGTTGAGCTTGGTGGGTTCTCCATAGAGCTTCTGAGACTGCTCCCGCATGCTCTTCTGGATTTCACCGAACAACTGCATGTTGCGCTCGAGGTACGCCCCGAGCATGCCCTGCATGGCGTTCCCGTAGGAGCGGATGAACTGCGTCAGAACGTCCGAGGAAAACATCGGCGCTCCGGCGGCTTCTTCCTCCAGTATGATCTGCAGAAGGATGGATCGCGTCAGGTCTTCTCCGGTCTTCGCGTCCACCACCTGGAATTCCTCGCCACCCATCACGAGCTTCTTCACGTCGGCGAGCGTGATGTACACGCTGGTCTTGGTATCGTAAAGCCGGCGGTTGGGGTACTTCTTGATCAGTCGGGACGGTTCAGACATGGGACCCTTGCTTCGTCGTCGCACGCGTGTTGCGGTGCCACATGATACTGGAGATTGCCGTTCGGTTCCATCGAATCGGCTCTCCAGCTCGCTTACGCCATGTGCTGCCCGCCGTTGATTGCGATGTTGGCGCCGTTGACGAACGCGGCCTCCTCCGAGCAGAGGTAGATGATCAGCCCGGCGACCTCTTCGGGCGTTCCGAGCCGACCGATCGGAATCTGCGGCAGGATTTTCGAGTCGAGAATCTCTCTCGGGATCGCAGTCACCATCTTGGTCCCGATGTAGCCCGGCGAGATGGTATTGACGGTCACGCCCTTCCTCCCCACTTCCAGCGCGAGCGATTTGGTGAAGCCGTGCATGCCGGCCTTCGCCGCTGCGTAGTTGGTCTGGCCGAACGCGCCCTTTGAGCCGTTCACCGAGGACACGTTGATGACGCGGCCCCAGCCGCGCTCGACCATTCCATCGCAGACCTGCTTGGTCATGTTGAAGACGGAATCGAGATTGGTGTGCAAGACCGCATCCCAGTCGCCTTTGGTCATCTTCCTGAAGGTCATATCTCGCGTAATTCCGGCGTTGTTGACGAGGATGTCCACGGGGCCGAGGTCCCGGGTCACGCTCTCGACGCACGCCTTGCACGATTCGAATTCGGCGACATTGCAGGTATAGGTGCGGAAATCGTAACCACGTGACTTCATCTCCGCGGCCCACTGGCTGACCGTCTTGTTCGAAGGGGAATACGTCACGGCTACGCGGTACCCGGCATCCCCCATCTTCGTGCTGATCGTCTCCCCCAGCCCGCCCATGCCTCCGGTGATCAGCGCTAGCCTCGCTTCCATCACTCCTCCCTGCCGCGATTCGGTGCTGTTCCGATCATGCTTCGGATTATTGCACCGTTCGGATCGGAGTCAAACCATGTGCAGTCCGCCGTTGATCGAGATGTTCGCGCCCGTGATGTAGCCCGCCTCTTCGGAAGCGAGGTAGGCGACAAGGCCCGCGATCTCCTCGGGCTGCGCGAGCCGCCCCATGGGAATCTGCTCGACGATCGATTGCAGGATCTCCGGTTTCATCGCCCGCACCATGTCCGTCTCGACGTAGCCGGGCGACACCGTGTTCACGGTGACGCCCTTTTTTACCACCTCTTGCGCGAGCGCCTTGGAGAATCCGTGCATGCCTGCTTTCGCGGCCGAGTAGTTGGTCTGACCGAACTGGCCTTTCAGCGCGTTGACCGAGGAGATGTTGACGATGCGTCCCCAGCCGCGCTCGGTCATGCCATCGATGACATGGCGCGTGACGTTGAAGACGCTATCGAGGTTGGTCGCGAGCACCGCGCGCCACTGTTCCAACGTCATCTTTTTGAAAGTCGCGTCGCGCGTGATGCCGGCGCAATTCACGAGGATGTCGATCGGCCCATGCTCGCGCTCGATCTTGCGCACCATGTCGCCCATCGCGTCGAACTGCGTCACGTCGCCGAAGGCGAGCGCGCTCGCCGAGCCGTTGAGACCCACGGCGGCCATCGCGCGGTTCCACTTCTCCTCGGTGCCGGGGATGGCGTAGTTCGCGATGACGAAATGGCCGTCCCTGGCGATGCGCTTGCAGATCGCGGTGCCGATGCCGCCGACGCCGCCGGTGATGAGAGCGATCCGTCTGGTCTTGTTCATTGTGATTGCGGGCTGCAAGAAAAAAACCCCAGGGGTTGCCTGGGGTTTGAACCTTTATCCAAATCTGTGCAATTTGCGATAAAGGAGGAGGAGCCGGTGAACCGCGCCGCGATCACTTCTTCCGCGACTTGGGGGTGTGCGTCGCGCGCACGCCCGCGTCGGTGTAGCTCGCGAACTGCTTGGCGGCCTTGTTGAGGCTGTCGAAGGCAGCCGTGGTGGCGGCAAGTGACGATTTCATCGCCGCGACGGCGACGTCGCCGCCGGCGGGCGTGGCCTTGGCGGCCTGCTCGACGCTCTCGGAGATCACTTGCTGGAAGCTCGCCATGCGCTCCTCGGCGAGCTTCGAGAATTCGGACTGCGTTTCGGCGGCGACTTCGTAGAGGCTGCGCGAGTAGCCCATGAGCTTCTCGACGGCGCTCTCGGCGTTGCGCGCGCGCAGCGCGAAGAGCTCCTGCACGTCCTTGGCGCCGGCGACCGCACGCGCGCTCTTCGTC
>VBDE01000311.1 GCA_005883665.1 Betaproteobacteria bacterium | reverse complement strand
GCTGCACGGCGGGTTGTTCTCGATCGACATGTTCGGCCCGATCCTGCCCGCGCTCGCCAGGCGGCGGCAGGTCATCGCCGTGGACCTCCAGGGCCATGGCCGCACCACGCTCGGTGAGCGCCCCATCGATCTCGTCAGCATCGGCAACGATCTGGCCATGCTCCTGCGAAAGCTCGACTACAAAACCGTCGACGCAGTCGGCTATTCGTTCGGGGGCGGGGCGGCCTTCCGCCTGGCGGTGCAGCATCCCGATCTCGTTCGCCGGCTCGTCATCGTCTCGGCCCCATTCGCGCAGGACGGGTTTTATGCTGACATGCTGCCGCAGCAGGCGGCGGTGAGCGCTGCAATGACCGAGGCGATGAAGCCGACGCCGATTTACCAATCGTATGTCAAGGTGGCGCCGCGGCCGGAGGACTTCCCCAGGCTGCTCGACCGCATGGGGGAATTCATGCGCAAGCCGTACGACTGGACGGAAGATGTGAAGAAGCTGAAAGGACCCGTCATGCTCGTCTATGGCGACGCCGACATGATTCGTCCCGAACACATCGTACGGTTCTATCAGCTGCTCGGCGGTGGCTTGAAGGACGCGGGGTGGCAGCGCGAGCACATGTCGAAGAATCGCCTGGCGATTCTTCCCAACCTCACGCATTACGAGATGTTTATGGCGCCAGCGATGGTGACCACGCTGATGCCGTTCCTGAACGGTAAGCAGGGACCACCGGTCTGGACTACGACGCGTGACAAATGAGGGATCTCTCGAGGGCGGAGACATTCGCGTTCAGCGCGCAGAGACAATGTATGCTGGCAAGCACATCGCCATAGGCGATACCGATCTTCATCTTCGCGAGCGAGAACGAAGGCGGGCCAGGTCTCATCGCAAGCGGCGTCATCACCTCGGCCAAAGCGATCGCAAAAAAAAGCGGGATCGCCCGACAAACGCCGCGCGTGAGCATCACCATCAGACGCACCGGAGCCGCGAAGCGGCGCCCGGGGATTTTCGGCATCTCGGATGAAGCGGCGGCATTCCTCCGCGGATTCCTTTGAGGCGACCGATTCCGACACCCCTCTTATCTCTTAATCGGAGGCGAACATCGTGGCAACGGTCAGATATCTGGTCACCGACGTTGAGCGTTCTATAGCCTTCTACACGAAGGCGCTCGGGTTCAAGCTAGATCAGAGCATGGCTCCGGCTTTCGCCCGCGTCTCCAACAACGACCTGACACTTTGGCTCGCCGGACCACAGAGTTCCGCGGCTCGGCCCATGCCTGACGGGAGACGTCCCGAGCCTGGCGGATGGAATCGCTTCGTCGTCGAGATGGAGGATCTTGTGTCACGCGTGGCGGAAATGAAGCGGGCCGGCCTACGTTTCCGCAACGATGTCGTCGTAGGGCCCGGCGGCAAGCAGATCTTGCTAGAGGATCCGGATGGCAATGTTGTCGAACTGTTCGAGGCTGCGCGATAGCACAGGATGAAGTACCAGCAATTGTCGCTCTCTCAGGAGGTCGCCGCGGCTTCCGCGCGCTCGATCTCCTTGCGCAATAACCACACCAACACCAGCCCGGGGAGCGCGGTGCCGAAAGCCAAGAGAAAGAACGTCGCCCACGAGAGCCCCAGGTACTTGGGGTCGGTCGCGTAGCCGGCGACCGGACCGACGTACACCCGCCCGAAGGAGGCGAGCGCCGAGAGCAGCGCGTACTGCGTGGCGGTGAAGCGGTGGTCGCACAGCGCCATCAGCAGCGCGACGAACGCCGCCGTCCCCATGCCCCAGGCGATATTTTCGAAGCCGACCGCAAACACCATGATCGGATAGCTCTTCCCTACGAGCGCAAGCCACATGAAAGCGAGTATCGACACCGCCTGCAGAATTCCGAAACCCAGGAGCGCGCGATAAAGGCCGAGCCTCACCATAAGCGCGCCGCCGAACAGCACTCCTACGATGGTCGCAGCAAGGCCCACGGCCTTGTTCACGTAGCCAACGTCCTCGAGAGAAAATCCAGCACCGCGCAACAGGAATGCAGTTGTGAGCGAGCCGGCGAACGCGTCCCCGAATTTGTAGAGCACGAGCAGCACCAGGATCCAGCCGGCCTTGGGCCGGGAGAAGAATTCGCGCAGGGGCTCGATCACCGCATCGCGCAGCGTCCTGGGCGCCGCAGGGGCGGTGGAGGGCTCCTCGCCCCAGAGCACCGCGAGCACTCCGACCGCCATGAGCGCAGCCATGAGCAGGTCGCGCCACCCGAGAGCGGGGATCCAGCCCGACCCGGCGACCAGAACCAGCGCGAGCGCGCCGGATGCGAGCATCGCCAGGCGATAGCCGACGACGCCTAGGGCGCCCGCCAGCCCGCGCTCCTCGCGGCTCACCACGTCGGTCCTGTACGCATCGACCACGATGTCCTGCGATGCCGAGGCGAACGCTACGAGTAGCGCGAGCCAGGCAATCGCCACCAGACCGGTTCGCGGAGACAAAAAAGCCATGCCGGCGATTCCCACCGCGAGCGCGACCTGTGTCACGAGCAGCCACCCGCGGCGCCGTCCGAGAAAGGGGGGAACGAAGCGATCCATCGCCGGCGCCCACAGGAATTTCCAGACGTACGGAAGTCCGACCAGCGTGAATACGCCTATCGTGGACAGGTCCACGCCTTCCACCGTCATCCACGCCTGCAGCGTCCCGCCCGTGAGCGCGAGCGGCAGTCCCGACGAAAAACCCAGCAGGAGAATGATCGCGAGGCGCCGGCTGCGAAAGACCTCGAGGTAGCGCGAAGGCATGCGCGATTGTAACCTCAGCCTCCGCCGCTACAGACTCGCCTCGTAGTCGATCGTGAGCGGTGCGTGATCCGAGAAGCGCTTGCTCTTGTAGATCGCGACCTTCTTCGCTTTCGCCGCGATGCCCGGTGTGGCGATCTGATAGTCGATGCGCCAACCCACGTTCTTCGCCCACGCCTGGCCGCGATTCGACCACCACGTGTACTGCTCCGGCCGCGGGTCCACGCGGCGGAACACGTCGACCCAGCCCAGTTTGTCGAATACGTCGGTGAGCCATGCCCGCTCCTCGGGAAGGAATCCCGAGTTCTTCCGGTTCGAGCGCCAGTTCTTCAGGTCGATCTCCTTGTGGGCGATGTTCCAGTCGCCACAGAGAACGAATTCGCGGCCGCTCGCCTTGAGCTTCTTCAGCACCGGCATGAACTCCCCCAGGAAACGGAACTTGGCCTGTTGCCTTTCCTCCGAGCTCGACCCGGAAGGCAGATACACCGAGACCACCGAAAGCCCGCCGAAATCCACTCGAAGGAACCTTCCCTCAGAATCGAACTCGCGGCTGCCGTAGCCGCAGGACACATTCTCGGGTTTCGCTCGGGAGTACAGCGCGACGCCGCTGTAGCCCCTCTTCGTCGAGCAGCAGTGATAGTGGCCGTGATATCCCCTGGGAATGAGCGTCAGATCCGCGAGGTCCCCTTCCTGTGCCTTGATTTCCTGCAGGCACACCAGGTCGGCGCGCTGGCGCGCGAGCCACCGCGGAAAGCCCTTGGCGAGCGCGGAACGGATGCCGTTGAGGTTGAGCGTGATAATGCGTAACATTTCTCGATTTCTCGCTTGAGGTTCAGCTCGTGGCCGACTTTCGCAAGGACTTCATCGCATTCTGCGTCGAGCAGAACGCTCTGAAGTTCGGCCAATTCGTCACCAAGTCCGGCCGCACGACGCCCTATTTCTTCAACGCCGGCCTGTTCAATACCGGCGCAGCACTCGGGCGCCTGGCGCAATTTTACGCAAATGCGATCCTCGCCTCAGGCGTGGAGTTCGACATGCTGTTTGGTCCCGCCTACAAAGGCATCGTCCTTGCCGCGGGTGCGGCGATCGCCCTCGCGCGCGAAGGCCACGACGTGCCCTTCGCGTTCGACCGCAAGGAGGCCAAGGACCACGGTGAGGGCGGCAAGCTCGTCGGCGCACCGCTTGCGGGCCGCGTGCTGATCGTGGATGATGTATTGACGGCGGGCACGGCGGTGCGCGAGTCGTTCGACATCATCGAAGGGCACGGCGCGATCGTGGCGGGGGTGGTCATTTCGCTCGACCGGATGGAGCGAGGCGAAGGGGACCTGTCGGCGGTCCGGGAAATCGAGCAGCGCCACGGAATTCCCGTCATCTCCATCGCGAGCCTCGATGACCTGATGAGCTGGCTCAAGGACCGCACCGAATTCCGGCAGAATCTCAACGCGATCAGGGAGTACAGGCAACTTTATGGGGTCGCTCATCATGCGTAGCCGGACGATGGTGTTTCTTTGCTCCACGGTGCTGGCCCTCGCTCCCGCGGCGGCGCAGGAGCGCATGTACAAGTGCGTCGACGCGAGGGGCAAGGTCTATTACACGCAGGTGCCGCCTCCGGAGTGCCTGGGCCGCGACACGCAGGAGCTGAACAAGTCGGGGACGCTGATACGCAAGAACCCGGCCGCATTAAGCCCCGCACAGGTGCAGGCGCGCGAAGCCGAGCGCAAGAAGAAAATCGAGGATGAAGAGAGATCCAAGGAGGACCGCCGCAAGAACCTGGCGCTGCTCAACACGTATTCCAGCGAAAAGGACATCGAGGACGCGCGAACGCGCGCGCTCAAGGAAGCGCAGGGCGCCATCGAGGACACCGAGAGGGTCATCGCCGGAGCGAAGAAGCGCCGCCAGGAACTTGAAACGGAAAAAGAGTTCTACGTGAAGAAGCCTATGCCGTTCAAGCTCAAACAGGAAATCACGAACAACGAGAT
>VBDE01000170.1 GCA_005883665.1 Betaproteobacteria bacterium | reverse complement strand
GCGAAGAGACGTTTCGCCTGTGCAAGGAGCTCCTCGACGGCGTGATCCTCGTCGACACCGACCAGATCTGCGCGGCGATCAAGGACGTGTTCGAGGACACGCGCACGATCCTCGAGCCCGCCGGCGCACTGGCGATCGCCGGCGCCAAGGCTTATGTCGAAAAATCCGGAGTGCGCGGAAAGAAGCTCATCGCCGTCGCCTCGGGCGCGAACACGAATTTCGACCGGCTGCGCTTTGTCGCCGAGCGCGCCGAGGTGGGCGATCGGCGCGAGACGATCCTCGCCGTCACCATCGCCGAGCGCCCAGGCAGCTTCAAGAAGTTCTGCGCCACGCTCGGCGCGCGCAACATCACCGAGTTCAACTACCGCATCGCCGATCCCAAGGACGCGCACGTATTCGTCGGCGTCGAAGTGCACAGCCGCGACGAGTCCGCGAAAATCGTCAAGGTCCTCGAGCGCCAGGGCCTGAAGACGCTCGACCTCTCCGATGACGAGATGGCCAAGCTCCACGTGCGCCACATGGTCGGCGGGCACGCTCCGCTCGCGATCCGGAGGGACGCGCGCGGCGCCGCCGACGAGTTGCTCTACCGCTTCGAGTTTCCGGAGCGGCCCGGGGCGCTGATGCGCTTTCTGTCGGGCATGCGCACCGACTGGAACATCAGCCTGTTCCACTACCGCAATCAGGGGAGCGACTACGGCAGGGTGCTGGTCGGCATGCAGGTGCCGCGCCACGAGATGCGCGAATTCCAGCGTTTTCTCACAGAGCTCGGCTATCCGTACGTGGACGAAAGCCGCAATCCGGCGTACCGGCTGTTTCTCGGCTGAGCTAAGGCTTCGGCTCCCCTCCGAAGTATCCTGGCGCGATGTCTCCCGCATAGCAGGGAGGCGAAGAGAAAGCCTGCGGGTTGTCCTGGAACTTGAGCCCCCTCGGCTCGCGGTGGTACACGCCGCGTTCGGTGACGACGAAATCCACCGGAACGTCGTGCGGCTGCGGGTGTATCGTTTTCAGGAAAGCCTGCTCGTATGCGATCCCGATGACGCGCGGCCGCTTGGTGAGCGCCGCGAGCGTGCGATCGAAAAAAGCGCCGCCATATCCCAAGCGGTATCCGTCCCCGTCCCATCCCACCATCGGCAGGAGCACATGATCCGGGCTGACCTCGGGCGAGCCGACCGGGTATGGGATGCCGAGCGGCCCTTCGGCCAGCTCCACCCCGGGTTTCCATTCGCGAAAAACGAGCGGAGTCTTGGGGGCGACGACGACCGGCAGCGCGGTCCTCGCCCCGAGTCGCCGCAAGGCCGCAGCCAGATGACGCGCGTCGTATTCGTTCCTGTACGGCCAACAAAATGCGACAGCCCCGTGCACCAGATCCGGGAACGCACGTTCAAGGTGGTGGTCGATCCGTGAGCGCAACTCGGCGAGCGCCTCTGGGGCAAGCGCTTCGCGCTCCCGCAAAAGCCGTGTGCGCTCGTTCTTGCGCCAGGCGGAAAGGTGGGAGGAAGTCATATGCGGGCCCTTCATCTGGCACGGAAAATGCCTGTAGTATTCTATCAAAGGAGTAAATTTTGATACGAGCCCTGCTCCGTCTGGTTTGCCTGGCCGTCGCCCTCGCCGCGGCCGCGCCCGGCTACGCGGCGAAGCTCGATCCGCAGGACGCGGAATTGCTTGCCGCCCGCGATGCGTTCGAAGCGAATCACCGGACCAAGCTCGCCACGCTCGCTCCCAAGCTCAAAGGCCATCTGCTCGAGCCCTATGTCGAGTACTGGCAGCTCTTCTTCAGGCTACCCGGTGCATCGGCCGGAGACGTTCGCGACTTCCTTTCCCGATACCCGGGTACAGCGCTCGCCGAGCAGCTGCGCGTCGATTGGCTCAAGGTGCTCGGCAAGAGCGGACGATGGGAGTTGTTCCAGGCGGAGTATCCGGCGCTCTCCGGCGACGACCCCGAGGTGACGTGCTACATGCTGCTCGGGCGCTGGAAGCGCGAGGACGCTTCGGTGCCCGGCGATTTCAAGCTCTTCTGGAACGCGCCGCGCGAGCTCCCCGAAGGCTGCCTCGCTCTGGCCCGGGTGATCCACAAGGCCGGCTTACTCGGCTCGCGCGAAGCATGGGAGCGGTTTCGCGTGCTGGTCGGCGCCGGACTCATGGGTGCGGCCAAGCGCACCATGGAGTTTCTGCCGCGCGGCGAAGCCATCGACGCGAAACGGCTCGGCGCCGTCATCCGCGCACCGGTCAAGTTTCTCAAGAATCCACAGGTCGACCTGGCCAGAGTCACCGATCGAGAACTGGTCATCGCCGCCCTCACCTTGGTCGCCGACGCGGACCCGCGGGCTGCCGCGGGACTCTGGGGCGGCGGCTTGAGCGAACCCTTCCCCGTCGAGGACCGCAGATACGTCTGGTTGATGCTGGCGATGAACGGCGCGCTCCGCCACGTGCCCGAGTCGCTCGACTGGTTCGGCGATGCGGGAGCGCTCACCGACGAGCAGAGCGGTGGGCCGAGGTCAGAAGCTCGATCGACCGGATGTCGCCGCTGGCGAAGAACGATCCGGCCTGGATCTACTGGTACGGTCGGGCCGAGCGCGAGCTCGGCAGCCCACTGGAAGCCGAAGGCTATTTCGAGCGCATCGCAGAAGCACACAATTTCTACGGGCGCCTCGCCGCCGAAGAACTCGGCGTGAGCTTGCGGATTCCGGCCCGGGCTCCTCTTTCCACCGAAAGCGAAATCGCGGAGGTCGCAGCGATCCCCGGCCTCGCGCGGGCGCTCGCGCTGTATCGCCTGGACATGCGGACCGAGGCGACGAAGGAATGGCTCTGGACCATCCGCGGCATGGACGACCGGAAGCTGCTCGCGGCGGCGGAGCTCGCGCGGCGCAACGAAGCCTGGGACCGGGCCATCAGCACCGCGGACAAGACGGTCTTCGCCCACAACTTCTCGGTCCGCTACCTTGCGCCTTATCGCGAAGTGCTCGCCGAAAAAGCGCGCTCGCGCGATCTCGAGGAGCCCTGGGTGCTGGGTGTGGTACGCCAGGAAAGCCGTTTCATCATCGGCGCGAAATCCTCCGCGGGCGCGACCGGCCTCATGCAGGTGATGCGCCCGACGGCGAAGTGGGTGGCGCAGAGAATGCGCATGAAGAACTTCTCCTGGGCGCGGCTGCACGAGCCGGATCTCAATGCGACGCTCGGCACGTATTACCTCAAGCACGTCCTCAATCAGTTCGACGGCAGCCCCGTTCTCGCTGCGGCCGCGTACAACGCCGGGCCTTCGCGCGCGCGTCTGTGGCGCGGCACGGCTCCGGTCGAGGGCGCGATCTTCGTCGAGACCATTCCTTTCGGCGAGACACGCGACTACGTCAAGAAGGTGATGGCGAACACCGTCTATTACGCCGCCGTCCTCGGAACCGAGCCCACGCCGCTGAAGACGCGCCTGGGCATGGTCCTTCCTCGCCGGTCCGCCGAGGACGTCAAGTCGACGCAGAACGGATCCGTGCTCCAATAGGCGGCAGGCAGGTCCTCGCGGGCGCGTCTATTCCGGGTTAGGACACGTCTCCTGAATTCCCTTGCTCACGCGCTGCGGGTAAACTAGTCAGTTCGTATCCCAAGGGTCTCATGAGCCGCATTCTGGTCATCGGCGGCAGCGGCTTTGTCGGCCGGCATCTGGTGCGCCAACTCGTCGAAGACGAGCACTCGGTCATCGTGCCCACGCGCCGGCGCGAACGCGCCAAGCACCTGATTCTCCTGCCTACGGTCGACGTAGTCGAGGCTGATGTGCACGACCCGCACACCCTCGCGAAGCTCACCGCCGGCTGCGACGCGGTCGTGAATCTCGTCGGCATCTTGCACGGGCGCTCGGGCCATCCCTACGGTCCTGAATTCGCGCGCGCCCACGTCGAGCTTCCAAAAAAAATCGTCGAGGCGTGCAAAAAGAGGCGCGTGCCGCGCCTGCTGCACATGAGTGCGCTGCATGCCCACGCCGACGGCCCCAGCCAATACCTGCGTTCCAAGGGCGAAGGCGAGGCCTGGGTGCTCGCAGCGCAGAACGAGCAGGCGGTGACGGTGTTCCGGCCTTCGGTGATATTCGGGCCCGAGGATCAGTTTCTCAACACCTTCGCCAAGCTCCAGCGCTCTCTGCCGCTCGTACTCCTTCCCAGCCCGCAGGCGCGCTTCCAGCCCGTATACGTCGAAGACGTGGCGCGCTGTTTCAGGGCAAGCCTCGCGGACCGCGACAGCATCGGCAAACGCTATGATCTGTGCGGGCCGCGCGTTTATACCCTGCGCGAGCTCGTGAAGTACGCCGGTATCGCGAGCGGCCACCGGCGGCCCGTCATCGGCCTTTCCGACCGTCTTTCCTTCCTCAGCGCCTGGGCCATGGAATGGAAGCCGGGCAAGAAGCTCATGTCGCGCGACAACTACAATTCGATGAAAGTGGACAGCGTTTCCAGCACCGCTTTCCCCTTCTCCATCCAGCCCACGCCGCTCGAGGCGGTCGCGCCCGTCTATCTCCGCGGCGTCTTCCCGCGCTCGCGCTACAGCTGGTTCCGCTACAAGGCGGGCCGCTAGGCATCCCCTCGACCATGGCGGCGCCCTGAAAGCCAGGTCCCGGTGAAGATTTACACCGTCGGCGGAGCGGTGCGCGACGATCTCCTCGGCCTGCCGGTGGCAGACCGCGACCATGTCGTTGTCGGGAGCAGTCCGGAGGAAATGGTGCGCCTCGGCTACAAGCCTGTGGGCAAGGATTTCCCGGTGTTCCTGCATCCGCGAACCCACGAAGAGCACGCGCTCGCGCGCACCGAGCGCAAGGTCGCGCGCGGCTACAAGGGCTTCCAGATTCACGCCGCGCCCGACGTCACGCTCGAGCAGGACCTCGCGCGGCGCGATCTGACCATCAACGCAATGGCCCGCGACGAAGCCGGGCAGCTCATCGATCCCTTCGGCGGCGCGGCCGATCTCGAACGCGGGCTGCTCCGGCACGTGAGCCCCGCTTTTGTCGAGGACCCGGTGCGGATCCTGCGGGTGGCGCGCTTTGCGGCGCGGTTCGGTTTTGCGGTCGCGCCGGAGACCATGGCGTTGATGCGCTCCATGGTCGCAAACGGCGAGGCGGACGCCCTCGTGCCCGAGCGCGTATGGCAGGAATTTTCCAAGGGACTGATGGAGAGCAATGCGGCTCTCATGTTCCCGGTGCTTGCCGAAGCGGGGCTCCTCGAGAAGCTACTGGCCGAGTTGAAGCTCGCTTTCGAGCACGGCCGGCCGGCGAACGATCCGGCGCGCGTTCTCGTCCGCTCGCTCGAGTGCGCCGCCGCCGAGCGGCTTGGCCTCGCCGCGCGTTTCGCTCTGGTCGCTTTCGGCGCGCTCACCGCCCAAGCGACGCGCGCTCTGAGCGAGCGTTTCAAAGCGCCCGGCGATTGCCGCGATCTCGCCCTGCTCGCCCGGCGGCACGGCGAGACGATAAAGCGCGCTCCCACGCTGGGTGCACCGGATCTGCTCGCGCTGCTCGAGCACTGCGACGCCCTGCGCCGGCCCGAGCGCTTCGATGAGCTGCTCGCGCTCCTCCTGTGCGTCGAGCGGGGCGAGCGCGGCTGGGTGGAAATACCCTACATGCCGCGCGTGGTCCTGCGGCGGGCGCTGGGCGCGGCCGCTGGCGTCGATGCTGCGAAAATCGCCGCGCAAAACGCGACATCTGATATCGCCGCGAAGCTGCGCCGCGCGCGGATCGCCGCGATCGAGGCGCTCGACTGAGATGGAGCCTCGATCCGAAACCGCCATGCTGTGGGACGGTCTCAAGCATAATCTCCTCGCCGGCACGCGCCTTGCACTTTTCCTGCCGGTGCGCGCGCTCGACTTCCGCATCTCGATCGGACAGTACGTCGCGCTGGTGTTCGCGAGCCTAGCGTTCTGGCTCGCCGGCGGCATGCTGCGAGCGGGTTTCCCGGGCACCGTCGATTTCGGGGCGCTCACCGTGGCGCTCGCGGAGATCCCGCTGCTGCTCGGCGCCTGTCTTGTTGCCGCGAGACTGTTTCGGGAAGCGCAGCTTGCCGTGGCATTTGCGGTGTTGCTCGTCGCGACGGACCCCGTCTTCGAAGTCGTGGGAGTCGCGGTTCAGGCGGCGACGCGCTTGGACGCGATCGAACTCGACGCGGGGGCCGTGTACTGGGCGTTCGTCGCCTGGGGCTTCGTCGTGGTCCCGCGCGCCCTGTACGTTCTCACGGGCTGGCGCGGTCGTCCCTCGGTGCTCGCGTTCGGCCTGTTCGCGGGGCTCCTTGCGATCCTCGTCACGGTTTTCCCGCGCACCGAGCTTTGGATCGCGGCCCAGGATGACCGCGCCGAAGCCGCGCGTCCGCGGTTGACGCAGGAGGAAGTGTTCCACCGGCAGGGAGTCCTGCTCGATGAGCAGCTTGCCGCGCTCAGTCCCGAGCGGCCCGGCGTCGTCGATCTGTATTTCGTCGGAGTCGCAGGCGACAGCCAGCAGGATACGTTTTACTCCGAGCTCGTTTCGGTCAAGGAATTGCTCGAGGAGCGTTTCGACACCGCGGGCAGGTCGATCGCGCTCATCAACAATCCCGCGACGCTGAAAGACTATCCCATCGCGACGGCGAGCAACCTGCGCTCTACCCTTGCGCATCTCGGCAAAGCGATCAATACCGAGGAGGACATCGTGCTCCTGCACATCGCCACCCACGGGAGCAATGATTACAGGCTCGTGCTGGATCTCCCGCCGCTCGAGCTCGCGCAGCTCACGCCGAGCGCGCTCGCGCGCATGCTCGCCGACAGCGGCATCAAGTGGAAGGTGATCGTGATCTCGGCCTGTTTCTCCGGGGGGTTCATCGAGCCCCTCAAGGACGACAACACCCTCATCATCACCGCCGCCGACGCGTTTCACTCCTCCTTCGGCTGCGATTACGACAGCGAATACACCTGGTTCAGCGAGGCCCTCTACGATGAGGCGCTGCGCGACACGTTTTCGTTGGTCGAGGCGTTCGAGGCCGCGAAAGAGGCGGTAGAGGACCGGGAGCGGGCGGAAGGCTATCCGCCCTCCAACCCGCAGATGTTCGCAGGCACTGCGATGCGCAAGAAGCTCGCTGCGCTCGAGAAGCGCCTCGCCGCGAGGGCGGCGGAGCCGCCTCAGAGGAGCCGCGCCAGCAGCGTCAGGGCGAGCGAAAGCACGATCGTGCTGGCGAAGGGTAGGTAATAGAGCCGCCCCTTGTAGCGCACCGTGAGGTCGCCCGGCAGCCGGCCGAGCCCGTATCTCGACAGCCATGGCGAAAGCAGGGTGAGCACTACCAGCGCGATCGCGAGCGCAAGGAACCATTTCAGCATGGCTTTACTTTACCGGGCTTCACGATAAACTGCGCGGCTTCCAGACTCGTCGAGGAAACGATGATCGAGCTCTACACCTGGAGCACGCCCAACGGCCGCAAGGTTTCCGTGATGCTGGAGGAATGCGGTCTCGCGTACAACCTCCACAAAATCAACATCGGAGCGGGCGAGCAATTCGCTCCGGATTACCTTGCGATCAATCCCAACGGCAAGATTCCCTCGATCGTCGACCCCGAAGGCCCCGACGGAAAGCCGATCGCCATGATGGAATCGGGCGCGATCCTGATCTATCTGTCGGCGAAGACCGGCAAATTCCTGCCGAAGTCGGACCAAGGCAAATACGTGGCGCTGCAATGGCTGATGTTCCAGATGGGCCACATCGGGCCGATGTTCGGCCAAGTGCACCATTTCCTGCGCGCCACCAAGGAGCCCGTCCCCTACGCGGTCGAGCGCTACACGAAGGAGAAAGACAGGCTTTACAGCGTGCTCGACAAGCGTTTGGACGAAGCCGACTACCTTGCCGGGGAATACTCGATCGCCGATATCGCCACCTATCCCTGGGTCGCGCGCTACGAGTGGCACAAGACGGACTTGAATGTCTGGCCGAACGTCAAACGCTGGTTCGACGCGATCGGTGCAAGGCCGGCGGTGAAGCGCGGAATGGCGGTGCCTTCCTGAATCAGCCCTTCCTCGCGTACTTGATGAGAAAGGCGTTGATCTCCTCGATTTTCAGCTGCGGCTCGTCGGGCTCGGGCCGGTTGCCGACGACGCGGTTCATCCATTCCATGTTTTTCTCCATGCGCGCCACGACCGCGGGCCACTCGGACGCCTTGTGACGTTTCGGATCGGGCAGCACGTGGCACTGCTGGCAGGCCAGCTTGAAGGACTGCCCCTCGGGCTCATTGACCGCGGGATATTTTTTGGGATCTAGGGGCCGCTGACTGTGCTTCCTAAGATAAGCGAGGAGGACCTCGGCCTCGCCCACGATTGGCGCCTCCACTCCCGCCATCATCTCGTACATCAGCTCGCCCATGTTGCCCTTGCCCCTCATGCGCACCACCATGCGCTCGAAAATCCCCGGCCACTTCGCGTCGTGATGCATCGCCGGATTGGGAAGGTTGTGGCACTGGACGCAGTAGCGGACGAGGAGACGCGCGCCGCGGGATTTCCTCTCGGGAAGTTGCGCGATCTCGAACGTGGGCGGAAGAATGCGCTCGAGCATGGGTCCGTGCGGGCTCTCGGCCCAGCGCTTTTTAGCCTGCGCCACGAGCCGCTCGGCGTCTTGGGCGAAGGCGACCGTCGCGACGAGGGCGGCGGACAATGCGACGAGATAACGCATCGGGCGATTATACTGAGCCGCATCGCGTTCTCCGACCGATCGCCGACTCCGGAGGTCACATGAGCATCTACGACGCCATCATCATCGGCACGGGCCAGTCGGGCAAGCCGCTCGCTGTCACGCTCGCTCGCGCCGGCTGGAAAGTCGCGGTGATCGAGCGCGAGCACGTCGGCGGCACCTGCATCAACGTCGGCTGTACGCCTACCAAGACCCTGGTGGCGAGCGCCCGTGTCGCGTATCTCGCGCGGCGTGCAAGGGACTACGGTGTCGATGCCGGCGCGGTGAAGGTGGACATGAAGAGTGTCTACGAGCGAAAGCGCGCCATGGTCGAGCGCTTCCGCGGCAACGGGCAGAAGACGCTCGAGAAAACGCCGAACCTCGAGCTGATCTTCGGCGAGGCGCGACTGAAGGACGCGAAGCATGTCGTCGTGGAGCTGAAGGCGGGCCGCACGCGTGAGATCGAGGGAAGGAGAATCGTCATCAATACCGGAGGCCGGCCCGCGGTGCCGCCCATACCGGGGCTCGAGCGCGTTCCCTTCCTCGATTCCACGAGCATCATGGAGTTGATCGAGCTGCCCAGGCACCTCGTCGTGCTCGGCGGCGGCTATGTCGGTCTTGAGTTCTGCCAGATGTTCCGGCGCTTCGGCGCGCGGGTGACCATCGTGAACCGCGATCCGCGGCTGATTCTGCGCGAAGATCCTGACGTTTCGGCCGAGGTCGAGAAAATCCTCAAGGAAGACGGAATCGAGATTTTCAACTCCACGCAGGTGACGCGTCTCGAAAAGATCGGAGCGGGCGTGCGTGTGGTACTCGGGACTGGCAAGGAATCGAAGAAGATCTCGGGAAGCCATTTGCTCCTTGCTCTCGGCCGCGTTCCGAATTCCGACCGCCTCAACCTCGGCGCCGCAGGCGTCGAGACCGACAATTCGGGCTTCATCAAGGTGAATCCGAAGCTCGAGACCAACGTCCCCGGGATCTACGCGATCGGCGACGTCAAAGGCGGCCCGGCCTTCACGCATATCTCGTACGACGATTTCCGCATCCTGCGCGAGAACTGGGTGAACGGCGGCAACGCGACCATCGAAGGGCGACCGGTGCCCAATTGCGTGTTCATCGATCCACAGCTCGCGACGGTAGGACTGAACGAGACCGAGGCGCAAAAGAGCGGGCTGGACTACCGCGTGGCGAAACTGCCGATGACCGGCGTGGCCCGGGCGCAGGAGATGAGCGAGGCGCGCGGTTTCATGAAGGCGATCGTGGATGCAAAAACGCGGCAGATTCTCGGCTGCACCGTTCTCGGCGTGGATGGCGGGGAGATCATGTCGATGCTGCAGATCGCGATGATGGGGAAGCTTCCCTACCCCGCGATCGAGGAAGCGATCTTCGCGCACCCCACGCTCGCCGAGTCGCTGAACAACCTTTTCATGACGCTCGACCCGCGCTGAAGCGGTACGGCGCGCCTATTTCTTCGCCGATCCGGCCGCTTCCTTCTCGATCATCGGCTTCAGTTCGCGCTCTTTCTTTTTCGCGGCTTTCTTCACGTCGCCCTTCTTCATGCTCCCTTTCTTCATCTCACCGTGCATGGGCTCGTCCATCTTCATGGGCTTGCCCGGCGCATCCGCGGCCCGGGCCCAGGTGCCGGCGGCAAGGATCGCCGCCACGGCGACGATTTGGAGCGGTTTCATCAGCTGCCGCTGAACCAGTTGTAGCCCTGGTCTTCCCAGTAGCCGCCCGGATATTCGTTGGTGACGAACATCGACATGATGTGCTTCGGGTTCTTGAAGCCGAGCTTGGTCGGGATGCGCAGCTTCATCGGGAAGCCGTACTTGGGCGGCAGGATCTGATCGGCGAAGCGGAAGGTGAGCAGCGTCTGCGGATGCAGCGCGGTAGCCATATCGATGCTCGTGTAGTAGTCGTCGGCGCACTTGAAGCCGATGTACTTTGCCGAGGTGTCGGCACCGACGCGCGCGAGGAAATCGGAAAAGCGCACGCCGCTCCACTTGCCGATCGCGCTCCAGCCCTCGACGCAGATGTGGCGCGTGATCTGCGAGGTCTGCGGCAGGGCATAGAGCTCGGGCAGCGTCCAGGGTTTCTTGTCGCGGATAAGGCCCTCGAGCTCCAGCTTGTAGTCCTTGCCGTCCACCAGCGTGACCTCGTCCACGCTGTAGAAGGCGTTGAAGGGGAAGGGCTTGGTGATCGCGCTCTCCGGGAATTCCGGCGCGAGCTTGTTCGGGTTGAAGAGCCAGGCCTGCGCTCCGTCGTTCCAGCGCGACATCCCGGTTAGCAGCTTCTGCACGCTCTCGTCGTCGGTGAGATCACAGCCTGCGAGCAGGGCGAGCGCCCCGAGCGAGAGGCCCTGCTTCAGGAACAGCCGCCGCTCGATCGAGCGGATGAGCTTCGGCGAATGTCCAGCGAGGCTCGTTTCCATCGTCCGTTTCTTCATGACGCCCTCCTTGCACGGCCCGTGATCATCGTCGGGAAAGTGCGCGGCACGAGAATCACCATCACGACGTGCACCACTACGATCAGAACCAGCAGCGCCATCGTGAGAAAGTGCACCACGCGTGCGCTTTCATAACCGCCGAAAATCGCCGTGATCTCCTGCAACTGAACCGGCTTCCAGATCGCCAGCCCCGAGAAGACCAGCACGACGGCGCACACGATGATCGCGAGATAGGCTGCGCGCTGGGCGGCGTTGTACACGGAAAGATCCTCGTGCGCGAGCCTGCCGCGCAGCGCTTCCTGCACGTCGTGGAATACCGCGCGCGGCGTGATCGGCAGCAGCTTCCTCCGGAAGTGGCCCGAGACGACGCCGTAGGTCACGTAGACGATGCCGTTGATCACCAGCAGCCACATTGCGGCGAAGTGCCACTGCAGCGCGCCGGCGAGCCAACCCCCGAGCGTGAGCTCGTTCGGGATCCTGAACGGGAAAAGGGGCGACGCATTGTAGATGCGCCAGCCGCTCGCAACCATGATGAGGATGCCGAACGCGTTGATCCAGTGGGTGATGCGGACGATCAGCGGATGGATCTTAACCCATTGCGCCTGCGCAGCTTCCATCGGAGTCTCCTCTAGCGCCTGACCCGCCTTGGTTGGACAGGTTACACCTTACAGCGCGCCCCGCCTGTCGCCTTCGCCGAAGCCCGCGAGCGGCTTGGGGAATCCCCGCGCGAGCGCGATCACCTTGAAGAGCTCCCCCATTTCCGCCGGGCTCATCAGGCGGTTCGCCTGGTTGGCGAGGGGAAGGAACTTCGCGCCGTCCTCCGCCGGCGTGCGCGACATCACCTCGGTAATGCCGCAATTGACGAGGAACTGCGCCTGACTGGTGTAGCCGGCGACTTCCAGCCCGCCCTCGCGCGCGGCCCCGGCAATTGCGCTGAAATCGACGTGGCTGGTGATGTCCTGCAGTCCAGGGAGGAAGAACGGATCGGCGTGCGCGTGGTGGCGGTAATGGCACATGAGCGTCCCATCCCTGCGCTGCGGATGGTAATACTCCTTTTGGGGAAAGCCGTAATCGACGAAAAACGCCACGCCTTTCTCAAGCACGCCCGAGAGCGAACGTATGAAGCCCTGCGCGGCGAGTTGGAACTCGGTGCGATAGCCCTCGGGGAGCTTGAGCGTGCGCGCGGCAGCTAGCGGCCCGCCGGAAGCGAGCCGCCACGACCAGCCGAGACGATCGTTCCGCACGCCGACACCGCCTTCCTCCAGCTTTTCGCCCTGAACGCGCACCACGTGGGCGGGCATCGCATCGAGCACTTCATTGCCGAGAACGACGCCGGAAAACACGGGAGGCAGGCGATTGAGCCAGGCCACGCGCTCGAGCAGGTGCGGCACCCTCGCCGCGAGCGTGTCCCGGCTTCGCTCGCGAAGATCGGCCGAGAGCTCGAGGATGAGATAGTTGCGCGGCACTCGCCCGGAGCGCTCCAGTTCCTCGAGCAAGGTCGCGGCGAGCGCGCCGCTCCCCGCGCCCACTTCGAGCACCTCGTCGAACCCCTCCTCCAGCACCTGTTTCACCTGGCGTGCCAGCGTCTGCCCGTAGAGCGGCGAAATCTCGGGCGCCGTTACGAAATCCCCGGCTTTGCCGAGTTTTCTCGCCCCCGCGCTGTAGTAGCCGAGCCCCGGCGCGTAAAGCGCGAGCTCCATGTAGCGCGCGAAGCTGATCCAGCCACCGCTTGCCGTGATTTCGCCGCGAATGTGCTCGGCAACGCGATTGCTGTGCTCGCGCGCGTCAGGCGTAGGCTCAGGGAGTGCCATATCGGGAATGGAAAGAGTATTCCGGTATCATTCTAGGCCATGAGCGAACCGCTTTCAGGGAAAGTTGTGCTCGTCACCGGCGGCGCGAAACGCGTCGGCGCGGCGATCGCCCGCCGCCTGCATCGCGAGGGCGCGAACCTGATGCTGCACTACCGGGGATCGGAGCGCGAGGCGAGAGCGCTGCGCGCCGAATTGAACGCCGCGCGCGCCGATTCCGTCGCGCTGGTTCAGGCGGACTTGCTCGATATTACGGGTTTGCCCGAAATCGTGAGGAACACGATCGCTCGCTTCGAGAGGCTCGACGCGCTGATCAACAACGCTTCGACCTTCTTTCCTACGCCAGTCGGCGAGATGACTCAAGCGACCTGGGACAGCCTCATGGGCGCGAATCTCAGGGCGCCGCTTTTTCTCTCGCAAGCCGCTGCGCCACACCTCAGGAAGACCGGCGGGGCGATCGTCAATATCACCGACATCCACGCCGACCGGCCGCTCAAGAATTACGTGATCTACTCGATCGCCAAAGCGGGCCTCGCGGGTCTCACGCGCTCGCTTGCGCGCGAGCTCGCGCCCGATGTCCGCGTGAACGGCGTGGCGCCCGGCGCCATCGTGTGGCCCGAGGACGGATCTTGGGACGACCTGACGCGCCAGCGCATCGTCTCGCACACGCTGCTCCGGCGCACCGGCGACCCCGACGACGTCGCCCGCGCTGTGCACTATTTGATTGCGGAAGCGCCGTACGTTACAGGCCAAATAATCGCAGTGGACGGAGGCAGGAGCATCAATTTATGAACGCGCCCGAAAAAATCCATTTCACCCGCAAGCAGCGCTTCGAGGCGGGAAAGCTCGAAAAACGCCTGTGCCGGCTCGTCGGCGAGGCGATCGGCGACTACGGCATGATCCGGGAAGGCGACCGCGTCATGGTGTGCCTCTCCGGCGGCAAGGACAGCTACGCCCTGCTCGACGTGCTCCTGAAGCTGCGCGAGCGCTCGCCGGTTTCTTTCGAGCTCATCGCCGTCAACCTCGATCAACGCCACCCTGGGTACCCCGAGCGCGTCTTGCCCGATTACCTCGACTCGCTCGGCATTCCCTACCGCATCGAGGTGCAGGACACCTATTCCGTCGTGAAGCGCGTCGTCCCCGAAGGCGAGACGATGTGCGGGCTGTGCTCCCGGCTGCGTCGCGGCGTCCTCTATCGCGTCGCGCGCGAGGTGGGCGCGACCAAGATCGCGCTCGGCCACCATCGCGACGACATCCTGGAGACGTTTTTCCTCAACCTATTCTTCGGCGGCAAGATGAAGGCCATGTCGCCGAAGCTGCAGTCCGACGACGGCAACCACGTCGTTGTCCGGCCGCTGGCGTACGTGGCGGAAAAAGACCTCGAAGCCTACGCTGAGATCAGGGACTTCCCCATCATTCCCTGCGACCTGTGCGGATCGCAGCCTACGCTGCAGCGAAAGCAGGTCAAGGAGATGCTGCGGGAGTGGGAGAAGCGCCACCCCGGGCGGGTGGACTCGATGTTCCGGGCGCTTTCGGATCTCGTGCCTTCGCACCTCATGGACCGGAAGATCTTCGATTTCGCCGCGGTGCGCGCGACCGGAAAAACGTCAGGCGACGGCGACAAGGCGTTCGACTAGAACGCCGGACGTGCAGTATTACCGAACGGCGCCTCCCAGCGGCGTAAAACCCCCTCTTTCGGCCCCGTTGAACGAAATGAAGCTGTCACGCTCTATCTGTAAAACGGGCAATGAAACATCAATGAGGCGTCACGTGGGCATCGTCAGCTTTATCCTCTTCGCATGCGCGGTCGCGCTCGCCGCCGCGATGGTAGGCCGCGTCACCGCGCAGGACTGGCGCACCGCCAGCCAGGAACCGGTGGGCCTCGCGCCCGACCCTGGGAGCGCCCGGGATGCGATCATCCAGGTCTACGCGGCCCGCGTCATCGGATGGCGGGGCGTTTTCGGCGTCCACACCTGGATAGCCGTGAAACCGGCCGCCGCAGCGGAGTACACCGTGTACGAAATCATCGGCTGGCGGCTGCGCTCGCAGGACACCGCCCTCGTGGTGCGACATCGCGCGCCCGACATGCGCTGGTTCGGATCGGCGCCCGAGCTCGTCGCCGAAAAGCGCGGTGCGGGCGTCGAAGAACTCATCGCACGCATCGACACGGCCGCTCATTCCTATCCCTGGGCCGGCGAATACACCATGTGGCCCGGCCCGAACTCGAACACTTTCACCGCCTGGGTGCTGCGCGCGGTGCCCGAGCTCGAAGCCGATTTGCCCCCGACCGCGATCGGGAAAGACTATTCCGGGAAGAAACTCGTCGGGTCCGCCCCGAGCGGACGCGGCTTCCAGTTTTCGCTGTTCGGACTCGCCGGCATCACCGCGAGCGCGGTCGAAGGCTTCGAGGTGAACCTGCTGGGACTCAGCTTCGGAATCAATCCTTTCGATCCCGCGCTCAAGCTGCCTCTCGTAGGCCGCACGAACACGCTCTTTAGCTGGTTCCCTTCTTTTCAGTAACCTGCGTTATGCGGGCCCATTACAATTGAGGGCGTGACGCCCGATTCGCCCTCCGCCCGAGAAGTGCTGCTTGTCGGCAGCGTCGGTCTACAAGACAGCGAGGAAGTGTTTCGCACCGTGGGGCCGATCCTCGGCGCTCGCATGAAGCGCATCCCGGACGGCGAGACCGGGCCGCGGACGTCGTGGGTGTCGCGCCTGCGCTTCGTGCTCGAAGGCAATCCTTCTTTCGAGGATGACCCGCAGGAGGTCGCTGCGGGGGGCCGCATCACCCATCCCACCGAAGGCACGCGCACCTGGAAGGGCTCGGCCGTCATTGCGCGCGGCGCGGCACCGCCGCCGCGCATGCGCCTCAAAGCCGGCGTGCGGCCGGGAGAGCTCCGCATCGGCAGGCTCGGTTATCCCGAAGCCGCGATCGACTCCTACAAGGGGCTCTGCGCGTTGCGCGATCAGGGCGTCGTGCCGAAGCACTTGCGTTTTCAGGTTTCGCTGCCGACCACCGCGGCGTTTCTGAATGCACACCTCGTGTACGAGCACCACGCGACCGTGGAGCCAATCTATCGCGGGCGGCTTTTCCGCGAGGTCGATGAGATCTGCGAGGCGGTCCCGCACGAGGACCTCGCCATCCAGTGGGATGTCTCGACCGAGATGGGGCAATGGGAAGGCGTGCGCCACGCGGGTTTTCCCGATGTGAAGGCGGGCGTCATCGAGCGCCTCGCGATGCACTGCAACCGCGTTCCGCGCGACGTGGAGCTCGGCGTGCACCTTTGCTACGGCAGCTACGGCGGCCGGCACTGGAAGGAGCCGGAGAGCGCCGCCAACATGGTAGAGGTGCACAACCGGCTCATCGAGGCGCTCGACCGCCCTCTAGCCTACATTCACATGCCGGTGCCGGTGGGTCGCCACGACGAGGCCTATTTCGCCCCGCTTCTGAAGCTGAAACTGCGTCGCGAGACGAAGCTCTTCCTCGGGCTGTTGCACGACTCGGACGGAGTCGAGGGCACGCGCCGCCGCATCGCCGTCGCGGCGAAATACGCGAGCGACTTCGGCATCGCCGCCGAATGCGGTTTCGGCCGCCGGCCGCCGGAAACGATTCCTAACTTGCTGCGCGTACACTCTGAAGTCTGAGCTGACCTTCCCTCCACGTGAACCGCTTCGCGTTTCTGTTTGTAATGTTCGCCGCCGCGGGGCACGGACCCGCGCTCGCCCAAGCTCCGGCCTGGCCGCAAAAACCCGTGCGCGTCCTGGTGGGACTCGCGCCCGGGGGCAATCCGGACACGCTCGCGCGCATGCTCGCAGCAAAGTGGGGTGACGCTTTCGGCCAGCAGTTCGTCGTCGAGAACCGCCCCGGGGCAGGCAGCACGATTGCGGCCGACCTTACCGCCAAGTCAGCACCCGACGGCTACACGGTCTTGATCAGCGACAGCAGCGTGATCACCTCGGCGCCGCACCTCTTCAAGTCACTGCCCTACGACCCGTTCCGTGATCTTCAAGCCGTCTCGCTCGCCGTGGTAGTGCCGATGTGGCTGGTAGTCCATCCGTCGGTGCCCGCCAACTCGGTCGCCGAGCTCGTGGCGCTCGCCAAATCGCGAAAAGACCCGATGCCTTACGCCTCTTCAGGCAACGGCTCGATCCACCACATCACCATGGAGCTCTTCAAGGCCGATGCCGGAGTCAATTTCACCCACGTGCCCTTCAAGGGCGCAGGCCAGTCGGTTCCGGCGATGATCGCGGGCGACGTTCAGCTCGGGTTCATCGGTTACCCGGCCGCGGCGGGCGCCATCAAGAGCGGAAAGCTGCGCGTGCTCGCGTTCAGCATGGCGCGGCGCTCAAACCTCACACCCGAGATCCCGACGGTCGCTGAGACGGTGGCGCCCGGCTTCGACATGGCGGCCCCTCTGGGCGTGTTCGTCGCCGCACGCACCCCGCGCGGGGCCGTCGCGCGGCTCAACCGCGCGGTGAACGACGCGGTGAAATCGCCGGAGGTGGTCGAGCGCATGGCCGGGATCGGCATGGAGCCCGCCGGCACGACGCCCGAGCAATACGAGAGGCTGCTGCGCGAGGAGCACGAGCGCATCGGGAGTCTGATCCGCAGGATAGGGATGCGGCTCGACTAGCCGTACTATAGTCCGCCCGGAGTCTCTCGTCGGTTGTCAAATTCATTTTGACATGCTAGTCTTTTCGCAGGTCCCAACCATGACGTGCGCCACCCGCCTCGTAGAAATCTTCGGCAGCCAAGCGGAAGTCGCGCGAGCCTTCCGGCTCGATCGCGCCGTCGTCAGCAACTGGGTCAAGTCCGGCTATGTGCCGGCGCGCTGGGCGACCGAGGTCGAGCGCGTCACCAACGGCGGCATCCAGGCCGTCGAGGTGCTCAACGAGGCTTCCGCCAAGAAGCCGGTGAAGGTTAAATCGCGTCCCGACGACGTCCTCTTCGGGTCGCCCCTTTCGGGAAAGGAAGCCATGAACGATTTCGCACCCGCCAAACGCATCAGCTCGTTCCATCCACCGCAGAGGACTCTCATGGGTCCTGGACCGACGGAAATCCATCCCAGGGTGCTGACGACCATGAGCCAGCCGGCGATCGGATACCTCGACCCGGTCTTCCTCGAGATGATGGAAGACCTCAAGGGACTGTTGCGCTACGTCTACCAGACGAAGCACCCGCTCACGTTCCCGATCTCGGGGCCGGGCTCAGTCGGTATGGAATACTGCTTCGTCAACCTCGTCGCGCCTGGGGACAAGGTCATCGTGTGCAGGAACGGCGTGTTCGGCGGGCGCATGATCGAGAACGTGGAGCGTGCAGGCGGCAAGGCGGTCGTAGTCGAGGACGAGTGGGGCGCGCCGGTCGACCCCCAGAAACTCGAGGACGCGCTGAAGAAGACCCGCGGGGCCCGTGTGGTCGCCTTCGTGCACGGCGAGACCTCGACCGGGGTGCAGTCGGACGCGAAGACCCTCGTGAAAATCGCGCATGACCACGATGCGCTCGCCATCGTCGACGCGGTGACCACGCTGGGCGGATCACCCGTGCGCACTGACGAGTGGGAGATCGACGCGATCTACTCCGCGAGCCAGAAGTGTCTTTCCTGCACGCCGGGCCTGTCACCGGTTTCCTTCTCCGAGCGCGTGGTCGACTACGTCAAAGCGCGCAAGGACAAGATCCACTCCTGGTTCATGGACATGAACCTTCTGCTCGGCTACTGGGGCGCCGGCATCCGCACCTACCACCATACCGCGCCGACGAATTCGCTTTTCGGCCTGCACGAGGCGCTGCTCCTGCTGCGCGAGGAGGGCATGGAGAACGCCTGGGCGCGGCATCAGCGCCATCACAACGCGCTCAAGGCGGGGCTCGAAGCGATGGGACTCGAATTCCTGGTGAATGAGCAGTACCAGCTGCCGCAGATGAACGCGGTGCGCTGTCCGGAAGGCGTGAACGAGGCCGAGGTGAGGAAGACCCTGCTCAACGAGTTCAGCATCGAGATCGGCGCGGGACTCGGTCCGCTCGCCGGCAAGATCTGGCGGATCGGAATCATGGGCTACTCCTGCCGGCCGGACAACGTGATGCTGTGCCTGTCGGCGCTCGGCTCGGTGCTCTCCGACATGGGGATGCCGGTGCACGTCGGAGACGCGGAAGCCGCGGCGCATGAAGCCTATGCCTCGATGCACGCCAAGGCGGCGCAGCAGAAGCAGAAAAGCCGCGTCGCGGCGTAGGCAAGGGCGGAGTCCCGACAGGGAACCCAGGCAGCCGTACAACCAGGCCCCGCCGCCTCCGAAATAGACCGCGGCCCGAAACGGCCGCCGCCCGCTTGACATTGTGTTGAGCAATCGCTCATAATTCGTGAGCGTTTGCTCAATCTGAACTCTCCTCCCGCCCTATCTAT
This sequence comes from Betaproteobacteria bacterium, assembly GCA_005883665.1. Taxonomy (GTDB): domain Bacteria; phylum Pseudomonadota; class Gammaproteobacteria; order Burkholderiales; family SG8-39; genus VBDM01. The sequence goes on along the minus strand of VBDE01000170.1, from coordinate 397 downwards.
CCTGTATGGCAAGGCCTGCTGCGACGCGCGTCAGCTCCCGTTCCCCGGTGATCGACCAGAGGGAAAAGCTCATCGGCGCGACCGAACGGCTGCTGTGCTCGCGGGGGCTCGGTTGCGTTACCACGCGCGACATCGCGCACGCGGCGAAAGTTGCCGAAGGCGCGCTCTACCACCATTTCCACGACAAGGCCGAGCTGATCCTCGCGGTGGTGTTGCAGCAGCTCGGCGATTTTCCCGAGGTGCTGCAGGGCCTCCCCCTCCAGGTCGGGCAGAACACGATAGAGAAGAATCTCGGGCGGGTGCTGGAGAGCGCGTTCGCCTTTCATCACCGGATTGCTCCGCTCGTTTGCTCGCTTTTCGCCGACCAGCAACTGCTTGGGCGCGTGCGGAGCATGAT
>VBDE01000324.1:2868-5445 GCA_005883665.1 Betaproteobacteria bacterium | reverse complement strand
ATGGGCTCGAAGAGCGCGCTGTCGGCGATCCCGACGATCACGACGGCGACCGCGAGGAATATCAGCACGCGCTCGCGCAGGCTCATCGCGTCGAGGCGATCGGCGTAGCGCTGCAATGGCACCGGCAAGCGCATGGCTAGGGCCTCGCCCTCCCGGTTGCGGCTAGGGCGTTTCCCGGCTCGGGAAATCCCTGCGAAGTCACGGTGAATTCCGCGATCGCGCGAACCGGGTCCTTTCCCGCGGTGCTCCGGGTAATCGCCAGAGCCTCGAGCGGCCGCCCCCGAAGCACGGGTTCCTGCTTGAGCCGCCCGATCAGGACGGGGACGAGATCCGCCTGCAGGGCCCGGCCGCTCATGGTCAGCTGAGCGCCTCCTTCAGCAATCTGTATGCTCGTGAGCCAGAGGCCCTGCACGGTCTGCCGCGCAAAGGCGCGGAGGTATTCCGAGTATCCGGCAGATCCAGGCGAACCGCCTGTCCCAAGCTCGCGCAGCAGCGAGTGGCGCAAAGCGATCGCCGCTTCGATGCTCTTGAGGTCCTGATCGAGCTGCGTTTCGCGTTTCTCCGGGCTGAGCTCCGCGCTGACTTTGGCGAACTGCTGCTTCTGCTGTTCGTAGGCGCGCCCCGATTCTCCGGTCTGGCGCGCAAGGCTCCTGTCCTGCCAGAGGGCGAAGCCGTAAAAGGCCGCCAACCCCAGCACGATCAGTCCGAGCGCCTGGGTCATGGCCACCGTGGAGAAATATTTCTTCTTCTCGAGGAACTGCGGGTTGAAAAGATTGATCTGCTGGCTCACAGCGCCTTCTCCTCGACCCGCAGCGCCGCTCCGAACAAGTAAAAATATTCCCACTGCTCATCGGGCGTCGGCTCCCTGCCGTCGGCAAAATCCATGACCTGCGGCAGCGCCGCCACCACGACCGGCACGTAAACCCTGCCGCGGAGAAATTGCTCGAGCTCGGGGTCCTGTGGCAGCGGGGCGAGAACCACCTCGCCCACCCCGACGCTGAGTCGCTGGCGATCAAAAATATCCAGCGACCGGGTGATCTCCGTCGCAACCCGCTCGCGGTAATGGTCGCCGTGTTCCCTTTGTCCCAGCTGCACCGACGTGACCTCGAGGCGCCGCGTGAGGAGCAGTTCGCCGTGAAACGAAATCGTCAACAGCCCCCCCCAGGAGGAAAACGCCAGCATCGCGGTCGCCTTATCCGGGGATTCGAACAAGGCAGCGACATTGCGTTGCGCCATTTCGGGGATGTCTATGACCTTGAGCGGAATGCGCGCACCCTGAAACAGGGCGATCCGTTTCTGCACGAGCTCGTTGCGGGTAGCGACGGCATACATGGCCCGCGCCGACCCTTTGGGGTCTCCCTCCGCACGCACTTCGAACACATCGACCGTTGCGTCGTCGATGTGGTATTCGAGCTGATCCTTGATCCGCCAACGAATGGCAGCCTTGAGCTCGTCTGCCGGAACCTTGGGAGGTTCCACCAACAGTATCTGGTAATCCGCGGGTTCAAGAAGCGTCGTGCAGGTAAAACGGGCAAGTCCGTGCTCCTTCGTCTCCCTCTGCAGCGAATCCTCCTGCTCAGACGGGGGACATGGAACACTCCACCAGCGCGTCGCGATGGGCCGTTCGCGGTTCGCGGCTCGCACATGGGCGAATTTGATCGCCTCCGGCTCGATCGCGACGGCCAGAAGCCCTGTACCCTGCGCCGATTTGTTGAACAAACCCAGCAATACCCTCTCCCTGAATCATGCTTAACTTCAAGTTATATGAATAAGGTATTGTTGTCAATGGCTTTTCTTAGAATGAGCCCTTTGACTAAGGTTCCGGGCTCAGCCCTTATGGCACAACTTCGTGAGTCTCCAGGATGGAAACAACATTCGTACCGCTTGCGCCGGTGTTGATTCGGTTTCCTTCCCGCGTTACGACGAAGACCCGCTCACCTTGCTGCACGGTCGTCGCGCCGGGCCAGAGCGTCGTCGCCGCGTTGGGCCACGCGGTTCCGCCCCCGGTGGTCGTCAGCGATTCGGTATCGTCGTTTGCGGACGCCGTTGCCTGATAGGCACCGGCCACAAACCTCCCCGATGGCGACAGCGTACCTGCTTGCATGAGAATCGTCCTGTCGCGCACCGAGCTCGCCGCACCCCAAGTCGCAGGGGAGGTGAAATATCGTGTGTAGATTCCAGCCGTCGCCGTGCGGGAGCCCCATAGCAACCAGCCGTTCCCCGACGACTTCGGCTGCTGTTCCCAGACAAAGTCGAAGCCGCGCGAGACGGCGTTTTCAACGCCGGTCGCTGCTGCGTTGCCGTTGTCGTGCCCCGTAACGGGGGGAGAAGCCGTGTTGAATGTCGAGGTCCCGCTTGCCCAGGTCGTCGATTCCAGCGATGGGTTGGTGCCGGCGTTCGCTGTTTGCAGCATCAGAACAATGTTGTTGCTGGGTCCCGGATAAAGCCGGACCCATTCGAAGCGCGCAGGGGTATACGCTCCCGGATTTGCCAGCGTGGTCACCGCGGAGAGTGCGCCCAATGTCGAGGTCGTTGCGTCCCAGGTCCGGTACCGGATTCCCCAGTTCGAGGCATCCC